>CAZKWM010000139.1:0-6679 GCA_964556405.1 uncultured Methanotrichaceae archaeon
TGCTTGTCCTCTTCTCGCCAGCTAGGTGATGGAACCTGCGGGTCCTGAACTCCCCTTCCACGTCTGAAGCCTGGATAAGGATGGTTCTAAGGTGCCTCTCAGCCGATAGGAGAGCCTCTGCCTCCCTCTGGGCATCTTCTGGCTTCACAGGCTCCACTATGGCAATGTCTCCCACGACCTCGTAGCTGGGCTTGTATCCAAGAATGCTCTCAGGAGCCACTATCGGCTTCTCGGCCTCAAATGGGGCCTCCACGGGCTCCAGGTCAGTGATCTTCTTTATGGCTAAGAGTGGCTCCCCATCAAGGCTTAGGACCGGAAGGTAGACGAAGGATCCATCCGAGGAGATCTTCCTTCTCCGGTCAAATAAGCCCATCTCGACCAAGGCCTTCCTTACAGCCTCGCCCTGCGCTCTTGGCACCCGGATTCCCCTGGATGAACCGGCCATGCTCTGCCAGAAGGGGGATAGCCATTAATAATAGATTTGCTCGCGACCTTGCCACCTAGCAAGGTCAATCTCGCCAGGTCCTTCTAGGTCGCCTGAACATATGAGGTCAGAGAAGGCCCAAGGGGTAAGGTCAAGGTTATCGATGCCATTATGGTGGCCTGAAATGGCCAAGATAACTTGGGCCGGAAGATAACTGAGATTAGAATGAAATATTCAGAAATTTTTTAATTTAATACCGGCTATTATCCACAGGTGAAGACGGATGGTCATCGGTGTTACAGCCTTGAGGGTGGTTCCTGGATGGGAGAAATCTGTCTACCATGCTCTCAAGCACAGGGCTGGAGTAAAAGACGGCATAAAGGATATTTATCATGTCTTTGGCAACTACGATTTCCTGGTCCTCCTGGAGGCTGATGAGCCGGGTAGCCTGAGCCACATGGTGGAGGAGATTGGGGATATATTCGACGTTACCGATGCTGAGATCATACTGGTGAGCGCCGATCTCCCGTCAATCCCATCCATTTAATCCATTTCATCCGATCCACTTTACCTTTCTCTCTATCCTGGCCAATCCTATAGACTCTAAGGGTTTCGCCCTCTTCAAAGTGCTCCATCAGATGTCCCCCAGCGTCCCTTCCCTCTCGAGATCCTCTATCACTCTGCAGACCTGATCGTAATCCAGCCCCAGGTCTAGGCAGGCATCTGAGGTATACGCTTCATCTTTAGTTTTGAAATATTCCTCGATCTCCTGCCTCGCGGCCCTCTCATCTACGGCCCTGCACGCTCCCTCGGAGCAGGCCTCCAGCTTCTCCCTGACCGCAACCAACAGGAACGCAGAGACATTAGGAAACGCTCCAGCATCCACCAGCTCCTGAATCGCCTCTATCTACTCGTCGTTGAGGGAACACTCGACCCTGGCCATATTAATATATTCACCTTTTGATGATGGCAATCTTTGGCGTTGGATCAAAAGCTTTTAATAAATTGTGATACAGTAATGGATCATGCCCAAACGGTTCTTCTCCAAGGGTGAGGCGATCCTCTACGGCTGGGACGCCCTCAAGGGAAGGTTCCTCTTCTTCCTAAGCCTCGTAATACTGGTTGTAGTGACAAACATCTTCCTCTCAAGCTTTCCTACCTTCATATCAGGGAAAGCCCCTGTGGCGGTGGCAGCGGCTGCAGGGGCCATGTCCTGGATCATACTCATGCTGGTGGAGATGGGGGCCATGCTGATCTCCTTAAAAACGGTCGACGACAGGGTGCCCAGGATCAGCGACCTCTGGTCCTCCTATCCAGTCCTGGTGAGCTACATCGCAGGTAGCATCCTCTATGCACTGACAGTGGCATTAGGCCTGGCTCTCCTGGTAGTGCCGGGGATTTACCTGGCCATAAGGCTTCAGTTCTATGGCTACCTTATCATAGACAAGGGCATGGGCGCCATAGAAGCCCTCCAGAAGAGCGGAAACCTGACTCAGGGAGCCAAGATCAACCTGTTCCTTTTCGGCCTGGGACTTATGGTCTTCAACATCCTGGGAGCCCTGGCCTTGGGAGTAGGCCTCTTCATAACCATACCAATGACCTGGATAGCCTCGGCCTACGTTTACAGAAGGCTGCAGATGCAGGCGGACAACGAGGATGCTCCTGCCCTGCCGGAGCCGCCCGTGGGAGTGAGCTTGTAATAAGGGAGGAGTGATCACGGCGGGATGAAGATGGCAGGAATAAGTTTATGGGAGCGATGGAAAATTTAGGGAATTGATGATCTCCAGGGTCTACATATCCCACAGTGAGGGCGATGAGGACCTGGCCAGGGAGGTCTCCATGGCCCTGAATAGGATCGGCCTGGAGAACTTCGTGGCCATGTATCGCCTCTCACCTGGCATATTCAGGGCAGAGAGGGTATTCTTCGGCATACGCAACTCAGACTGCCTAGTCGCCCTGATCACTAAAGAGAGCTCGACCTCAACCACGTTGAACCAGGAGGTGGGCCTGGCCAAGGGCCTGGATCTCCTGATAATACCTTTGCTGGAAAATGGGGCCAAGATGCCCTTCCTCATAGGGCAGTCCCAGCCCATAGAGTTCACGGAGTTGAGCTTTAAAGACGCTGTGGGGCTCCTCATAAAAACTCTCAGGGATTTGAGCCACCTGGAGTGGCTGAGGATCGCCTGCCCCTGTTGCGGCGAGGAGATGACCCAGTACCTCACCATCCAGGATGAGGTGGATGAATCCCTGAGGAAGGGATCGTGCCTGGAGACTGTGTGTTCTTACTGCCAGAACAGGATTTCCCTGGATCCCAGAACCTTTGCGCCTATGCCGAAAATATAACTTTGCGTTTTGCTGTGAAATGCGTTCTATTGTGGAAATATTTAAACAACATTTTAATCTCAGAGTATGTTACAGGGTCAGAAGAACAAAGATTAAGGCAGTCTACAAGGGCAACATTTTCAAGCATATTCAGAGGTTCGGCCTGGGTAGCGTGACGAAATTTCTGTAATTTGGCCAAGCTCTGTATTCTTCAAAGCTCAACCCACATCACAAGATAAATAACTTTTACCTATAACCCATTCCTAATCGAGAATAATCGAAAAATCATTAATCTAATACGGTGATTGATGATAGCACATAACAGTTAAGTACCTTAGAATTAGCTATTAATCTTAAGGTTTAGAATATATAAGTGGTCGTGGGCCTTAATTGTTCTACAATCAAATCTTACACCCACAATTTTGCTATCAACTAATTACAGCAATCGTTGGAGGATTTATGGCAGAAGCTGGCGTAGTCAGGGTAGACTTTGCACGTGCCGGCGGTATCAGCGGTCTGACTTACAGAACGACCGTGGATTCGACCAACTTAGATCTCGCCGAGGCAGGAAGTCTCAGAAGCCTGGTAGACTCATCTGGTGTTTTTAATGTGCCACCCCGTCATCCAGGGAGTCAAACCCGAGGCGAACAACGCCCTCTACAACCTGACGGTGGGCATGGATGGCGACGTTCACCTAGTGGAGATCTGAGGAGGAGAGCCCCCAGTCGAGCTTGCACCCCTTATCGATTGACTCATGAACTCGTACCAAAAGACTGTGGATATCAACTTCGAGCGCCAAGAGGGCAGCAGAAACCTGACTGCAGCAATAGATTCCACCAAGATGACGAAGGATAAAGCTGAGACCCTTTTTAGACTGCTTGAACAGTTGGGGTTCTTCAACTATGGGTGAAGGCCGGGTGCACTACAGGATCTGGGCCCAGGAAGGGGACAGGGCGAACCTCGTCTACTTCGACGAAAGGTTAATGTCCGAGAGCATGAGGCCCCTGGTGGACTGGCTTTCCAACGTGGCCGAGGGCGCCGTTTACATCAGCTTCGAGCCGCCAGGCATGCCTCTTATCTCCACAAACAGCCTGGGCATGGTTCCGGCCAGGGCAAAGCAGCTCAGAAGGCTCATAGAGTCATCCAGGTTCTTCTACCTGCCCACGGTGATCTCCAGTGGAACCGAGCCCGGAAGGTACAGGTACCGCATCACCATGAACGCCTGCGGCGTACCGCATGCCGTCTCCGTTCCTGAGGGTGCAGATCCTGGAACCCTCGCTCCCCTGGGGTTTCTGAGATCTGAGGCGGCAACTGCCATGCAAAGGGCGAGGTGCAGCGTCAGACGCTGATCCTTAGCTCATCTTAACTGATGGAGAAGATACAGTTGCTGAGCAGGTTTAACAGGACATCTGGAAGCGTGATATATGGGAACAGGACTAGGAAGGTCATGGTCCCCAAGCTTACTGGAATGGCGCTTGAAGGCGCCGGCCCTGGAGCTGGATATAGGCAATGCCATCATGCCGGACCATGACCATCCCCCCGGGGACGTCGCCGGGCATGCCCCACATAATTGTCTATCAGAGTCCATCTCCGGGGGCTATCGTGCCCATGGGGTCCCAGGGGATATCTACGGCTGGAACATTTGGCGGTTATTACTGGCAACGACTACCGATGATAACTGGCTTTGTTAACTGGCGGTGATAAAATCCCGTGTACAAGATAAGCATAAATAGCCTATCTCCCAGGGATCAGGAGGCGCTGGCAAAAGTGGCCCACGTCTTTGTGAGCTCCAACCCGAGCATTCTCGCCCGCCACGTGGCTTTTCACCTCCAGGTGATGCCCAGAGATGAAAGAAAAGGCCGGGGCTGAATGGCCTTTCTGAACTGGCGCTACAACTACCTGACGGCCTTTGAGGACTACCTGGAGAGGACCGGGCTTGGTACATTTGATGCTCGTGCCTGAATGGAAGCCGGGCCACGCTATACCCCGGCCCTTCTGGGTGGGCCTCGGGAATCGGGGGGGCGGCTTTTGACTCAGCCCTCGGTGTATCTCCTAGGTTCGATCCCTAGAACCTGGAAGACTTCAAAACCCTGGAGGACCTGGGCAGGGCTCTAGCCGAAAAAGGCCATCTTATCCACGTAGAGGTTGGGGCAGATCCAAGCCTGGCCTTCTTCGGCATGTGGTTGTCCATGGCTCCTCTTTTCTGGCTCTGGCACACCTTCGTGGACGAGGTGAAGCAGGATTGGTTTTTTAAGAGGTGGCAGATGCCTGCTCCTATTCCATTGCTGGGGACGGTTCCCGACCTGAGGGGAATCAGCCTGACCGAGACCTTCAGGCTCCTGGCCACCTTTGGCCTGGGAGTGAGGGTCTCCATCATGTCCCCACAGTGCATGAGCCAGCCCTTTGGATGCATGCACTTGGTTGAAAGAACAGAGGAGGCCACCTGTCGGGGTCCGGCTGCCGCCAGGCTGCAGCGTGGAGGCCCTGGTGGGACCGAGGACTGAATTAAGCAGCGGAAGATGAAGCGGAAGCGCAGAGGGAATAGTAATTGGAAGAAGAATCGGAATATAATGGCCTTCAACAGGTTTAGTCCGCCCAAGAGGGATCTGGTGGAGGCGCCAAACTTGAGGGGCCTACACCTTAAACCAGGCTACCACAGAGCTGGATATGAGGAGCCTTAGGGTAGCTACAGGAGATTCCCCGGAGCACGACCACATGCACTGGGCGCCCACAGACCTGCCCCACGTGGTGGTGGAGGTCAGATCCCACCGGTCAGGACGGCGGGGTGTGACTTCGAGGTCCACGGTGAGAGTCTGGGAAGGGCGATAATGGGCACATGGACATCCACAACTTGATTCACAACATCCTTGACGGAGAGATATTCATCTCCTTTAGGTCACCCATGGCGCCCATCTTCTGGCCTTTCCACGCTCCCATGGAAGAGGTACGCTCTGAGTGGGAGCAAGCCTGGTCCCAGACAATCCCTGCGCCCAGACAGGGTACAATGCCCCTCCTCATGGGCCATAGTCTTACCACGGATAACAGGCTTCTAGTAACCTTTGGCTTCTCCATGAGGATCACCATGCGTCCCCATGCCCATGCGCCTGGGACGCCTTTCGATCACCCCAATTTCGTGGAAGATCCGCGGCCGCCATCTGGCGCAGTCATAGGGACGGCCAGACGGCTAGATACTTTACAGGGAACCAGATCAATACCCAGAACACGGGTATAGGCACTCTGGTCACGGTGCTCCTGAGGATCATCCCTAATGTGAGCACCCTGATTGCGACCATCCTCTTGACCGATGTGATATTGAGCGCAATGGTGAGATCTGCCCAGTTCAGGACGTTTCTGATACTCACTAACCACAACACTGGATTCATAGATCCCTCCAGGAAGGCGGGGCCCCGGGAGACCTACAGGATCGTGCCCCCTGCAGGGAACGGCCAGTTTCGTCGTATTCTGAACCATGCCTCTATGACAGGATATCTTTTCTCCTCTGCAGCGGCTGCGCTCTACGGCCACGATAATCTTTTATCAAAGGTAATAACTCAATCCGCGGCTAGAAAAAGCACTTCATCAATATTCTAAGGCCTGACATGAGAAAGGCGGCGTTTTCCTCGCCTTCCTCGCCCTTCTCCGTTCCTCCAAACATTTAAATACACGCAGTCTCTCCTCAGGTAGGACATCTGATGACTGGTTGCTGCGAGAGGACCATCTTGGTCCCGTCCTCCCTCACCATGGAGACGAGGGACCTGCGTGCACGCACGCTTAAAGTTGGCCTCATCGCCAGAGCCGCGGCAGTCTTCCGATACGATCGCGTAGTAATATACAGGGACCCGGAGGAGCACGATGACTCCAGGTTCATGAGAGAGGTTCTGAGGTACATGGATACGCCTCAGTACCTGCGCAGGCTTCTCATCCCCAGGAAGG
>CAZKWM010000140.1:0-6643 GCA_964556405.1 uncultured Methanotrichaceae archaeon
CTGAATGGGCCTGGAGGAGCACCGGAGAGAGGTTGAGCTGATCGACGAGGGGATCATAAGGCTGATAGGTCAGAGGGTCTGCCTGGCCAAGAAGATCTTCGAGGCCAAAAGCGCAGAGTGCAGGCCCATAAAAGACCCCGCGAGGGAGCGGCAGGTTTTAGATAGGGTAACCGGCCTGGCTGAGGAGCTGGATTTGGATGCAGGGGCGGTCAGGGAGATCTTTCAGATCCTCATAGGGATGAGCCTCCAGAAGCAGCAGGAGCTTTTAGGCAAAAATAATGGCTAATATGGATTTATCTGGATTTAAATGGTCTACAGCCAATTTTAAGGGATTATTTCTGGGTCTTTAGTAAAATTTAAAACGGAATTTGGAGAAAAAAGATAATTTAAGGATTAAAGGTAGATTTATGCCTGATATTGCCGTGATATCCGGGTCCAAGTCGGACCAGGCCATAGTTGACAAGATCGTATCGACGTTGGAAGAGAAGAAGGCAAGCTACCAGCATGTGATCCTCTCGGCCCACAGGAATCCCAAGGATCTGGAGGAATTCATAGCCAAGACCGATGCCAAGGTTTTTATAGGTGTAGCTGGCATGTCTGCCGCCCTGCCGGGGTACATCGCTTCAAGGACCAAAAGGCCGGTCATCGGCGTGCCCGTGAGCGCCAAGCTCGGGGGAATAGATGCCCTCCTATCCATAGTCCAGATGCCTCCTGGGGTGCCAGTGGCCTGCATGGGCATAGATGCCGGTGAGAATGCGGCACTGTTAGCCCTGCGTATGTTAAACTTAAGATAGTTTTTTATACCATCCGGTGCTATATTAGCCCTAGGGTGGGATAGGATGTTTCAGAAGATTCTGATCGCTACGGATGGCTCCGCGAAGTCCAACGTAGCCGCCAACAAGGGTATAGAGCTTGCTAAATCCCTGGGAGCACAGGTGATCGCGCTCTACGTAGTGAATGAGGTAGTTATCGCCAGCGCCGTGAGACAGCTTGGGTCGGACAGGAAGGAAGTAGAGGGCAAACTTCAGGAAGCCGGCCAGAAAGCTGTCGAAAGCATTAAGAAGAGGGGCGACCAGTTAAGCGTGAACGTCGAGCCTATTGTGAGGATTGGTGCTCCGGCAGAGATAATAGTGAGCACTGCCGGATCTGAGAATGCCGATCTCATCGTCATAGGAAGCCACGGCGAGTCGGGCGTTTCCAAGCTCCTGATAGGCAGCGTAGTCCAGAAGGTCCTGTACTGGGCTTCCATCCCAGTGCTAGTAGTGAGATGATTCCATGGCAGCCGAGTTCATAATAGCAGACTCCTTGATATACAGCGCCTTCGCTGTAACGGCAGTGGTAGGGACAGCCCTAGCCTACTTTGTGATAAGCCTCATAGGTGGGAGCTAGGCAATAAATGGGAGCGTTTCCCAGCTGAAACCTCCCACCAATCACTTTTTTATACAAGTTTAAACAAATTCCCTTTTCAAGCCGCTGATCTGCAAAGGTTCTTTTTGGAGCAGTCCCAAAGTCACATGGGAGAGGCTTTTCGATAGAGTTCCCTTTGATCCCGATCGCCCTCCGTCCAAGGAGGGCCTGCGTCGGATACTGGAGGCCGCAAGGTGGGCTCCCGCCGCCCACAACAGGCAGAACTACGATCTCATCGTGGTCGATGACAAAAATCTCCTGGAGGAGATTGAAAGGATCGAGCCCAAGATTTCAGAGGATTCCATCAGGTAAAACTATGATCCGCTATCGTTTTCCGAGGAGGAGCTGCTCTCAAAGAAAGTCGGAATTCTTGGCGCCGTCTTTCCGCCATCCCGGAGGGCACCCGGCGACTGGGGAAAGATCGCGCAGGAGAGCGAGCCTAATCCTCTGAACTACACAATCATGGGCAGCCCTGTACTGCTGGTGGTGACCTATGATCCCAGAAAGAGGGCTTCTCCTGCCGGAGGGAGATGCCTTGGGATCCATGGGCCTTGGATGCGTCATGGAGAACATGTGACTCATGGCCCAGGGGCTAGGAATCGCATTTCATGTGGTGAGCGTCTTTGGGTGGGGATCTATGGTGGACGAGGTAAAGGGGGTTCTAAAGATCCCTGAGTTCATGAATATCGCCTATTCCGTGCGCCTCGGATGTCTTGTCTCTGAGCCGCCCAAATACCTAAGGGTGTGCCGTGACAGAGAGGACTTCACCTGCCATAATCGATTCAAAGAAAAGGGATTCTGATTATATCTGTTAATTTTTTCATCTGTCTTTTTTTAAAAAGAGTTGTGTGGTTTTATATATAGGCTCTGTGGACTCATGCCCCGATGATAGCCGAGATAGCCAACTGTACCTGACTATACCGTTCCCAGGTTGTCATTCCTCACTGTATTGGTGTTGCCGTAATATGGCAGGCCCGTCCTTGGATAGCCCTTTGAGTAACTTGAAGTGCCGGTTACCGTACCAGTCCACGGATCGATATATGACCCGTATGAACCTATGAGGCCTGAAAGCCCTGAACCGGAGTCGTCATAATAGCCGAAGGGCATAACGCTGCTTCCAGTACTGGTGTCTACATTAGTAGTGACCGGGCTTCCTGTCTTTGGGTCCACATAGAAGTAGACAGTGTTTCCTGTAGAGGGATCTATGTAGGCGTAGACTGGGTTTCCCGTCTTTTGATCGACGTAGGCCTGTCCCAGCCAGCCGCTGGAGTAGTTGAGGGACCTCCAGATGTAGTAGGGATCTGCCACTAGATTTCCGTTCTGGATCGCCCTTCCCTTGGGGGCGCCTCCCCAGGTCCAGAGGTTGGTGGAGTTCTGATCTGCTGTCTTGGGCTCGGGATTATGGGCCTCGAAGTTGCTGATCCAGGTCCTACCGTAATCGCCGCCCACGCTATGGTAGCTGTTTATGGACTCCGCATGACAAGCAGTCAATAGAATGCCGGATATCAGAAATGCCATTATTATGAATCTCGATTCCATTGAACACCCCATCTACATGTGATGCTCCTCTGAGCGATAAAAGCATTTCGCGCGAATGGGGACGTCTTCGCATAGCGCCCTTGATGGCATTTTCACTAGCTGAACAGATCATTTTCAAGGGACCGGTCTTACGACCTGCATGGCTGTGCGCAGTCCTCCTTCTATGAAGCCCTGGAAGCTGGGGTAAGCCTCACCACATATATGGATGTTCTTCTTAGATAGAGCGTTTGATGGATATGGTTCATCTAATGAGAATTCCAAAACAGCTTATCGATTCAGCCTCAGATTCCATCTCGTTGGCATCTGAGCTGTCGGGATTCGATCTTAAATATCTAATGAACTCCCCTACAAGGCGTGGGTACGCCATTCAGCTCAGCTCTTAGATGCTCTTTCTGCCGCACGCAGGGCATCCTAGTAATGCATGCTGGGCGCATCACCGTAAACCATGACCATTTCCAGTCTGCATCCTCCTTCATTCTTGAAGTAGTAATGGATCTTCCTGGCAGGGGTAGATGAGGCACGTGTATGAGGCGGTGTTGACTCATCCCGCCAGGGATTCTCATAGATGAAGAAGCACTTCAGCAATGGTACTAATGTTACTGAGTCCAACAGATCTCCGACGCGTTCAGGCAAAAAAGGTCGAAGCTTCATCAGAGGAGAACAGGGCAAGGCCAGAACAACGTGTTTTGCCAGGGCCTTAACCGCAGTTTGGCACGCCACGAACTACAGCAAAACCCCGCCATCCGGCTGAGGGTAAAAGGCTGTTAACCTGTGATTGAGATAAAGGGAGATTGAAGGCTTTGAATTTGAAGGTTCAGCCTTTGAATACCCTGAGTCTGAAGACTCGGCCTCTGAGGCGGGGCTAAGCCTTTTAACCAGCTCATGGACCAAGGCTTCAGCCCTTTGTTTTACGCCCACCAGCCTCTCGTGGGGATGAAGCCCGCGCAGCCAGAAGTCGATCCACTTGGCGGCATTGGCATTGGTATGGATGAGATGATAAAATAGTCCCATAGCGGATGATCTTGCTCACGGCCTTGTGGCTGAGGACGAGACAGAAGGCGTTCCAAAGGCCCATCTGGTGTAGATACTTACCGTCATGCTGGGCCTCGCTTCGAACATAGCTGTAATAGTCCTCGCCCAAAGTGGCCCACCATTCCCAGTGCCGAGGGTCCGTGGGATCATTCATGTCTCCGCCACTGGATTTCAACAGACACAGTATGTCCAGGGATAAAAGCTCCAGGGTCGTCAGCATCCTTCCATGGCGCTTGCCTCCCGATTCATCGAAGTATTCATGATGCTTCCTGGGCTCGATTCAGGTTCATGCTATCTTACAAGGCTGAAAGTGCTGGTAAGACGCTGATAAAGGTTGATCCCAGGAATACTACTCAAAGATGCTCTAGCTGCGGTAGTATTGTGAAGAAGAAGCTATCGGATAGGGTTCATCAATGCCATTATTGTGGTTTCTCATCAGAACGTGACTACAATGCAGCCAGAAACATACTCTTCGCAGGGATGGAACAGCCCTTTGCGCCCATAGAACCAAAACCTCTACATCACATATCTGTGATGCAAGTTTTGGCCATGAAGTGGGAAGCCCTACCCTTCAGGGTAGGGTAGTTCACATTCTAATTAAAATAGAAATAAAGAATAATAGGCTAACCTATACCTACTCCACGGTGACACATTTAGCCAGGTTCCTCGGCTTATCAATAGGCAGGTTAAGCTTATTTGCCGTATAATAAGCCAGAAGCTGCACCGCCACAGCACAAAGCACCGCCGAAAGGGCAGGCCTCGTCTTCGGCAGCTCCACCACGGTGCTAGCCACCTTTACTATATCCGGATCGCCTTCCGAGGCAAAGGCAATCACATCAGCCCCTCTGGCCCTGACCTCCTTGATATTGGACTGAATCTTCTTTCCGCAGGTGGCCAGAGCCACCACGGGAGTCTTTCCCGTGATTAAAGCCAGGGGTCCGTGCTTGAGTTCCCCTCCGGCGTATCCCTCCGAGGGTATGTAGGCGATCTCCTTCAGCTTCAAGGCTCCTTCCAAAGCCATGGGGTACAGGAAGTCCCTGCCTATGAAGAAGTAGCAACCGGCATAGGCGTACTTCTCAGCAATGGCCTTGATCTCCTCTCTCTTCTCAAGGACGCTCTGAACGAGCCCCGGAAGCCTGGTGAACTCCATGAGCATCTTCCTGGCCTGATCGGGAGTGAGGTAGTTCCTGGCCTTTCCCAAGCGCACCGCCAGTAGGAGCAACGTTGCCACTTGGGCCGTGAAGGTCTTGGTGGCTGCAACGCCGATCTCAGGCCCTGCCCTGGTGAAGATGGTCCCATCAGCAAGGCCCGTGACTGTGGACCCTACCACGTTGGTAATGGCTATGGTCTTGACCCCGCAGACCTTGGATTTCTTCAGGGCCAGGAGAGTATCGGCCGTCTCCCCGGACTGGGTTATGGATATGAGGAGGGTTCCAGGCCTCAGCTGTATGTGCTGGAACTCCGAGGCCACTTCCACATCTACGGGAAGCCCTGCCGCCCTGCTGAAGAGGTACTTGGCAAAGAGGCCGGCGTGGTAGGAGGTGCCGCAGGCCACTATGGACACCCTGTTCAGGGATCTGATCTCGAAGTCGGTCATCCCGAGGTCCAGCCTGACATCACCTTCGATCTCCAATATGCGGCCGGCGAAGGTCTCCTGAAGGGCCCTAGGCTGCTCGTGAATCTCCTTGAGCATGAAGTGGGGGTAGCCGCCCTTCTCAGCTGCATCCACGTCCCAATCGATCTTCTCAAGCTCCAAGGGCTTTGAGGCGCCGGAGGCATCCCTGAGCTCTATTTTATCCTTGTAGAGCAGGGCCATCTCCCCGTCCTTCATCCTGACGATATCCCTGGTGTAGGAGAGGATGGCCGGCACATCAGAGGCGGCGTAGACGGCATCCTTGCCCATGCCCAGAACCAGGGGGCTGTCTTTTCTGGCACAGACTAGATAAGGGGATCTTGGACAAAGGACCGCTACAGCATAAGACCCTTCGATCTGGCCTAAAGCCTTGGTTACGGCATCGGCCAGATCTCCCTGGTAGTACATGTGGACCAGGTGGGCCAAAACCTCGCTATCGGTCTCGGACTGGAACTGGACGCCCATCTCCTCTAAGGATTCACGAAGCTCCAGATAATTCTCGATGATTCCATTGTGGACTATGGCTACGTCGCCCGAGACGTGAGGATGGGCATTTCTGTCGGTGGGATTTCCGTGGGTAGCCCAGCGGGTGTGGCCTATGCCCATGGTCTCGCCGGGGGAGCCAAGCTTGAGGTAAACCTTCTCTAGGTCTGCTATTCTCCCAGCGGACTTGAGAACCTCCAGGGAGTCCTTGGACTGCTGGGATTTCACGGCAACGCCTGCTGAATCGTAGCCCCGGTACTCCAGCTTCTTCAAGGTATCGAAAAGTATAGGCCCGGCCTTCACAGAGCCAATGTAAGCGACTATTCCGCACATCTCATACCACCCTGCTTCCTCTCTCAATCCACCCCTCGAGGAACGTCCCGGAGCCTGCTTTGGAATCGGTCCCCATCACCGTCCCAGGATGAACCATGGCTCTGCTGCCCACTATGATGTTGTCTGCCAGAATCGCGCCGAACTCAGCCCTGTGAAGTTCTTCTTCTATATCAATCACAGCAGGCCCGCTCTCCACCACCACCTGGTCCCTGAGAA
>CAZKWM010000141.1:0-6576 GCA_964556405.1 uncultured Methanotrichaceae archaeon
TGCTTCCTAATCTATTGGAGAAAAGTAATCCGGTGATGTTTTGAAATGGGCTCTTTCACAAATTTAAGACCTGGTAACTATACTGTAACGGAGGATCAGCAAGCAGGCTGGGAACAGAGCGTTCCAGGTAGCGAGTATTATAATATTTATTTATCCGATAAAAGCGCATATGGATACAACTTTGGAAACTTCAGACTTCCCAGCGCATCCGACAAAAACATTGTTAATGCTACGGATGTACCGGTGACCACAGATATCAGTTATGATTGTACATTTATGCATGTAACCCCTGAATTCTTAAAACAAGATCGGGAGTTTCAAGAAAGTCTACCTGAGACATATATCCAGCCAGAAACCGGCGCGAAGCTTACTACGGCACCGACAGAAAAATACTTCGATCTTTTGAACTATCTACCAGACACTAAAGGCTTTTCCCGCAGGGCTTCCTGATCCCTCAAGGGCCATCGCATGCGTGATACTTAGCAGCAACAAGAATGCCGCAAATACGGACAGATATTTTAGCATGAGCTAATGTCCCCCATAAGTATATGCTACCACTTTAATATTTGAATTTTGCTTTTGACAAGCCGATTAACCTGTGAACGTCTTGGGATCTCAACAATAATGCTCGAAGATTTTATGACTCCTCAAGGAAACCGCAAAAGAAGATTGAATGCCGAGAGATTGCAGCCCCAATCTCAGAATGCAATCTCTTCATAAAATCGATGGAATCCCCGGCCTAAAGGCCGGGAGCATTCAATCCTGTGTGACTTTCTCTCCGGCCTGAAGACCGGGGTCTCCGAGGCTGAGGTGTTAAGATGAAAAATGAAAAAGGATCAGGAGGCAGCCATGTCCATTCCATCCCTACCGCCCCGTCGCGGTGTGGGCTTGGTCCTTACCTTGAGATCGACCACCCTGGCCCTTCCAGTAGGGTGCTGATCTGATCCTTCGTGGGTGATTACCTCAGACCGACCAATTCCAGCTTCGGTCTCAGGGCTGCTCGTGATCCTGGCAGGGCAGCCCTTCTCCTGGCAGGGAGAGCATCCCTTCTCTCCAACCTCCATGGCATCTCCCAGGGATGAAAAAGGTCCTTTCGTCTCGGGGTGCATGGGGCAGGCGGAGTCCAGCCACCACCCTTTTGATTCATCAAAGTAGTATGCAGCGGCCTCAGTGACCTTGATGGGTTCCACATTGGGGAGAGATGCCCTAAACCTTTCCTGTTCAGTGAGGGTGTTCTTAGCTTTGGCCTTCAGCGCCTTATGGCGGGCTCTTCTCCTCTTCCATTCATCGGGTCTCATCTTTAAAGTCTCCTGCTCCCAGGGCCTCTTGCTGGCCCATCCTGCTGCAGCTACCTATGTACTTCGTAACTGTCTTATTGCCTTTCCGCCAGGAGCAGACCCATAGGGGATAGTTCTTGCGTCCTTCTGAGGTTATCTTCCAGTGATCTGCGGCCCTAACCTTGGTGTTTTCAATATCGGATAGAGCCTCTCCTTCCTGGGCATTTTTCCTGAGATGGGCGGCTTTGGCTTTCCTGGCATTGGCCTGGGATTCCATGCCCTGGATACCCATACCTCCCAGGGACCTGGCATCCCATTCCAGATAATCAGCCCTGACCCTCATACTTAGGGACTCTTTGGAGCTATGGATGCTGTGGGTATCTCTTGGGTTTTGGGAATCACGCGCCATGGCTTATCACCCTGAAGGCCTTGCTTCCATATAATTCCTTTTATCTATATTTATCATAATCATAGGTGAAGCCTTCCCTAGGCTCAGAAAGGTTACCTTGCTGAAAAAAGGGCAATGCCTTGCTGCTTCTATCCTTTACCGTGAGGCAAAAACAAAAGTTTTACAGGTCTAAACCAACTGACTCACAGCCTGAGACCCTAGTGTAGATCCTATCACCCTCCAGGAGTTAGTATAGATATTCATCTTCTTGCCGCGGACGAAGCTCACCAGGGTCAGGCCTGTCTTTTCAGCTAGGGTTATGGCAAGGCTGGTGGTGGCTCCGCGAGAGGCCAGGAGCGGAATACCGGCTGACGAGCACTTGAGGGCCATATCCGAGGATATCCTGCCGGTAGATGCGGCAAAGGCTTCTTTCAGGTTGATCTTGTTGATGATACCAAAGCCTATGGCCTTGTCCAGGGCGTTATGCCTGCCGATATCTTCGCAGATGCATATCTCACCCTGGCGTCCAAAGAGCCCTACCGAATGGATTCCTCCCGTGGCCCGGTGGACCTCGGAGACGGATATGGCCTTCATGGCCTCCAGGATCCTGGTACCATCGACCCTCAGGTCCGAGGAGATCTTGGGGAGCTTGGCCTCGTCCAGGAAGGAGGAGATGCCCCCACAGCCGCTGACTATGGGCTTTCTGGAGGTCAAAGCCCTGATAGGGTTGGTTATAACCACCTTTGCAGTATTGCCTTCTATCTCCAGGGACTCTATCTCCGATAGATCCTTAACTACCCTTTCAGATATCATGTGGCCTATCACAAACTCCCTCTTCATCTGGGGGCTCATCATGGCAGTAACATACTGCTTGCCGTTGATGGATATGGACAGCGGGACCTCTTCTGCGATGCTACACTCCCCGTAAGCCACGTTGACGCTATCGATCTTTAAGCAGCTCCTATCTTCCATCATTTAGCCCACCTCGCTATCATCCCATCTTCGCTATCATCTCTACAGTGCTCAGGAACTTATCAATCTCTTCCTCGGTGTTGTAGATGTACGACGAAGCCCTGACGGTTCCATTCTTAAGCCCTAGGTGTTTCATTAAAGGCATGCAGCAGTGGTAGCCTGACCTGGTCATGATACTCGATGCCTCGTCCAGCATCAGGGAAACGTCGTGGGGCATCATGTCCTTAACATTAAAGGATACAATGCCGCCCCTCTTTCCGGGGTCGAGGGGGCCGTAGATCTCTACGTCTTCAATACCCCGGAGCCCTTCCAGCATCCTCCTGGTGAGACGGATCTCGTGAGCCCTCACCTCTTCCATGTCCAGATTCTTCAGGTAATCCACGGCCCTGGCCAGGCCTATGCCACCGCAGATGTTGGGTGTCCCTGCCTCGAACCTCTCGTAGCCTGGTTTGAGCTCGTAGCTATCCACGGATGCATCAACCACAGTGCCTCCGCCAAGCATCAGAGGCTCTATCTCCCTGTCCATCCACAAGGCTCCAATCCCTGTGGGTCCCAGCATCTTGTGCCCCGAGAAGCATAGGAAGTCGCAGCCCAGATCCCTCACTTTCACCGGCATGTGGGGCACCGACTGGGCGCCATCTACCAGTAGCAGGACCCCCTTATCCCTGCAGATCTCAGATATTTCCTTAATTGGAAGGATAGTTCCCAAAACATTGGACATCTGAGTTACCGTCACTATCTTTGTGCCCTCACCTATGGCCTTCTCGAAGTCCGAGGACTGGAAGGTGCCATCTTTGGCGGGGCTGATGGTATCGAGGGCCACTACTCCCTTTTGCTCCAGATGAAGCCAGGGAAGGAAGTTGGAGTGATGCTCTATCAGGGTGGTGACGACCCTGTCCCCTTTCTTCCACTTGAGGCCGGAGGCCACGGTGTTTATGGACTCGGTGGTGTTCTTGGTAAAGGCCAGCTCTCCTTCATTTGCTCCTATAAAACCCTCAACCTTGAGGTGGGCGCTCCTGTACTTCTGGTCGGCCATCTGGGAGAGACGGTGGACGCCCCGGCCAACGTTGGCATTGTACTTCCTGTAGTACTCCAGGAGGGAATCCAGGACGGGCTCAGGGGTAAGGCTGGTTGAGGCATTGTCCAGATAGATAACTTCTTGAAGGATTGGAAAATCATCTCTGATTTTTTGGATGTTCATTCAAGACCTCGTTCATGCTTCCGCTTCTGAAGCCCTCAAGGTCAAGGGCTACGTAATCAAACCCAAGCTCTTTAAACGCTCTTACAATGGGGTCTTTATTGAATAAAACTTTTTCTATATAGCAGCGCAGTACTTCTATTCTGGCCACTTTTCCATG
The DNA here is from genome assembly GCA_964556405.1 of uncultured Methanotrichaceae archaeon. Classification (GTDB taxonomy): domain Archaea; phylum Halobacteriota; class Methanosarcinia; order Methanotrichales; family Methanotrichaceae; genus UBA114. The sequence continues at coordinate 3,996 of CAZKWM010000141.1, forward strand.
AGCTCTGACTCTGACCTGGCGAAGCCCCAGACCCATGAGAAAATCCTCGGCCTCCTCCACCATATTCAGCTTCTCTGTGCTTAGGGGCTCGCCGTAAGGTATCCTTGACGAGAGGCAAGCTGAGGAGGGCTTGTCCCAAAAGGGCAGGCTCATCTCCCTGGCCATCTCCCTGATATCTTCCTTGGAGATCCCCAAATCTGCAAAGGGGTGCCATATGCCCTCCTCCCGACAGGCTGTAATTCCGGGCCTGTAGTCCCCGTAATCGGAAAGGTTTACGCCGTCGGTGATCCATTCTATTCCCCTCTCCCCGGCGATTTTCTTGAGCACCCTGGCGGAGGCCTTCTTGCATAGGTAGCACCTGTCGACCGGGTTGGCCTTAAAGGCTGGATCTTCCAGGGCTGAGTATCTCACGACCTGGCAGTTGAAGCCCATGGACCTGGCAAAGCTTAAGGCCTCGCCAATCTCTCTTCTGGGATAGGTCTCCGTATCCAGGATCACGCACAGGGCATCGTCTCCCAGGGCGTCTCTAGCGATGCTGGCCAGGAGGCTGCTGTCCACACCGCCCGAGTATGATACCAGAACTCGGCCCTTGGATGCCAGGGCCCTTTTCACCATCTTGATCTTATCTGCGCAGCTTTTCTCTGATCTCTGTACAGATGCGCCGGCCTCACAACCCTTGGAGGCCCCTTCTGATGAGTTCAATGATAAAACTTCGGGAGGAATCTCAGAGGGCATCGTCATTGCACTTGCACCTGGGCTTGCAAGCGGGTTCTCCGCTCCTGGCGTCGCGGCAGATCTGGCAGATCCTCTCCACCAGGTCGTCCACGTTGTTGGAGACGAGGTCGTCGGCGAGCTTTGCTATAGCCTGGGAGGTCTCCTCATCGAAGACTATATTGTACCCTCTCTTCTTGGAGACATACTGGGAGACCGCAGGCGGTGTAATCCCCAGCATCTTTGAGACCTCTTTTTGGGAAAGGCCTCTCTTGATCAGCTCTGCAGCTACGACAGCCCTTATACTGGGAAGGATCTCCCAGACCACCCCTTCACACGGTGACTTCATCTTACCATAATCCCTGCTTTGAATCTGCCCTAGTCACAATTGTTAATTAAGTTAAGATCTGCGTCAATATAAGCCTTGTCACCTCATATCTCCTTTAGCAGACCCCTTTGCGTGACGAACCTCTCCCAGTTCCACGGCTCGTCCAGGACCACGACGTTGACCTTATCTATGCCCTCTATCCCCTCTATGCGGCGCTTCACCTGATCCGTGAGGTAACCGACCAGGGGGCAGGCCTGAGTGGTGAGGACCATGTTGATCTCGGCAGTTCCACCTCTGACCTCCACATCCTTTATAAGCCCTAGGTCGAGGATATCTATGCCGACCTCGGGATCTATGACGTCCCTGAGGGCATCTCTGACCGCCTCCTCCTTGGCCAGATCTGCCTTTCTCTTCTCGGCCTCGGGTCCAGGCATGGAGAACTCCATCATCCTCAGCCTTTCCTCCAGCCTGTTCTGTCTATCCAGGAGCCTGCTGACAACCCTCAGCATGGGGTCGGGCAGGTTTCCGTGATCCAGGACGGTTCCTCCAGCACTAGGGCACTCAGGCCCTGCAATTCTTCCAGGGACACCGACCACGGTTGCTCCGGGTGGAACCGATCTCACCACCACGGACCCTGCGCCGATCTTGGCCCCCCTGCCTAGGGTCACAGGTCCGAGAATGGTGGCATCGGTGCCTATGACTACGTAATCCTCCACCGTCGGATGGCGCTTCTTCTTCTCAAGGCTGGTCCCACCGAGGACGACCCCTTTGTATATCAGGACGTCATCTCCTATCTCAGCCGTCTCTCCTATGACCACACCCATGCCGTGGTCTATGAAGAACCTCCTACCTATGGTGGCCCCCGGGTGAATCTCAATCCCCGTGAGAAACCTGGCCGTCTGGGAGGCCAGCCTCCCCAGGAGGAAGTGGTGATGATCCCATAAGAAGCGGGCCAGCCTGTGAGCCCAGAGGGCGTGTAGGCCGGGGTAGCAGAGTATCACCTCCAAGGTAGACCGGGCTGCGGGATCCTTGGCAAAGATCGTCCTGATATCCTCTCTTATCCTCTGAAATACCATAATCAACCTTCAAAGAGATCAGTGCTCAGGTACCTCTCGCCGGTGTCGGGGAGGACCACAACTATGAGCTTTCCCTTGTTCTCAGGCCTGGCTGCCACCTGAAGAGCGGCCCAGGTCGCAGCTCCCGAAGATATACCCGCCAGGATGCCCTCCTCTTTGGCCAGCCTTCTGGCGGTGCTGAAAGCATCCTCGTTGCCCACGGGGATTATCTCATCGATGAGCTCTACTTTCAAGACCTCGGGGATGAATCCAGCTCCAATGCCCTGGATTTTGTGAGGACCGGGCTTTCCACCTTCCAGCACAGGAGACGCCGCAGGCTCCACAGCTATGGCTTTAAACCCAGGTTTTCTGGCCTTGAGGACCTCGGCAATGCCGGTGATTGTTCCCCCGGTACCCACGCCCGCAACCAGAATGTCGATCTTTCCATCGGTATCCTTCCAGATCTCTTCAGCTGTAGTCTTCCTGT
>CAZKWM010000142.1:0-6453 GCA_964556405.1 uncultured Methanotrichaceae archaeon
AGGGCTTTGGTGCAGATCGCAACAATCCGAGCGTGGACTTAGCCCAAAGTACCGCCGAAGCCCTGGACGGATCGACTTACAAGGTCTCTGGAGGCGCTGCGGATGAGGTTACAGGTATCCCCCTGAGCTGGGATCTGATCTACAGGGCGACATTATCCCCATGGTATCCAGCACCTACCCAGAACCCCATAGGTCATCTGATAGGCGATTGGATGAAGTGGCTGGTTTATATGCCCTCAGCCAAGGTCAGCGGTATCATTACCCTTGACAATAAAACCATTAACATTGACGGCACCGGCTATCACGATCACATCTGGGGCAAGTGGGCCTTCAACGATCCTACCTGGACCTGGGCCCAGGTTTCCGTGCCCGAGGAAAACTTCAGCCTGATCCTTAGAGATACTAACGGTGCCAACAGGAACATCATCCTTGGGATTCAGCATGAGGGCCAGGTCTCCAAGTTCACTAGCCGCCAGGTAAAGGTAAGCTACGACGACTTCACCTTAGATCTGGAGACTGCCAGAACCTATCCTTCGTCCTACAGTATAGAGGCTGACAACGGCGACCTCAGGCTATCGGCAAGGGTGGATGTGCAAAAAAGCGTGCCCATTACGACGGATTACCCGTGGCCCCTGCCCGATTATGTGATCTTCGAGCAGTTTTCCAGATTCAATGGAACCCTCATGGCCAAAGGTGGAGAAATCTATAGCTTCGATAGGGTGAGCTTCTCAGAATATACTACCCATAAGATCCATCCCATCTACGGGAAGGTCAACTCAACGGCACCTGGAGCTATTACAGTTAAGGCAACCAATCAGAGGACTGATCAGGTCAAGGTATCTCAGCCAAGCTTCTCGGGCTATTTCAGCCTGGATGAGGACTATACGGATTACAGGGAGAACAAGACTGCCCCCTGGGTTGAAAATAACGATATAGTATCTTTGAAGGCGGAGGGACCTTTGGGGGAGATGAACAGCGCTGAGGTGATTGTAAACCTCACGGCCCATCAGCAGAAGGCAATAATCTAACGCCTGATGATCTAGTACCTTTTGCCTTTCGCATCTGCCATCCCACAATTTTTTATAAAGATTCTATGGCAGGTCTCCAGTTCTATGTAAAGCCGAACCTTGAAGATCATCATCTACGTAGGGAATTTTATCTTTAAGATAATCAACTTCCCTTTAAACAGGGCCTATGCAGCAGTAATTATTTATGCAAAGGATAATATGACAGGGTGAGGTGATCAATTGAAGAAGTTAATGCTTATAATGGCACTTCTATGCATTGCGTCCCTCGGTCTTAATGCGGCTGAGGCTCAAAGAACGACTTCTACTGCCACTGCAGCCAAGGCTCCAACTCAGACAGCATCCAATGTTGGGACTGCCCTCTACTCCTATGCATCAAATCTGTCCAACACCACCGTCACCTTCATCAGCACTGCGTCGCTCTTCAATATCGGCAGCTACTTTGCGGCAGAGACGGTGAAGTTCACTGCCCCCAAGGCTGGCTGGAAGCTGAACAGGGTGGAGATCATAGGTTGGGATGGCTACAACGGCACAGCTGTGTCGGTTCCCGCTCAGCAGACCATAGCCATGGAGATCAGGGACAAGGACTTGAACCTTCTCTATAGGTTTAACGATATTCAGTGGCCTTATACCAACTTCGTCCTTAACATCACCAGGCCCATGCCCATATCCATAGATCTGCCTTCCATACCCGTCAGCGGCGACTTCTACGTCTGCTTCTACGACAGGGGCGCAGTCCTGATGGGAACTGAGATCGGAAATGCCACGGGCAACTCCTACTTCTACGATGCAGTTTCCAGAGAGATCATACCGTCCGCCCTGCCAACTAACGACAACCAGACAGTTCCCGTGAACTGGATCATGAGGGCCTACGGGCAATAAGTAATCCCCAGGCTTCATCTGGCGAAAGGATTTATATGAAAACGCCTATCTGCAGCCGATGTTTGGCTCAGGTAAGACGTGCATTGGGGGCCTCCCTGGAGCGGGAAGCGTAGGTAAGGTGGCTGCAGATTGCCTGTGCATGGCCCTTGAATGCACTCACCTAAGGTCTTTTTTTTCCAGCGGCTTTCCAGCGCAGGTTATGGTGGGGGATGGTGTGGCTCAGCTTTTGCACGCCGAGCTTCAGCTTCCAAAAAGCCGGGACAACCTCCTGGTGCTCACCGGGGATGCCCAGCCCAAGGAGACCCAGGATATGTATTCCCTGGCAGGGGAGATACTGGAGGCGGCCAGGTCTCTGGGGGCAGAGGAGATCGTGGCCCTGGCCGCCTATGTGGGTGATCGCTCTGAGACGGTGGTTGGGGTATCTAGCGACGAGGATGGCATAAAGGACTTGGAGAAGGCAGGCATACCAGTTTTCAGAAATGGAGCCATAGGGGGCATCAACGGCCTCCTGGCAGGAATGGCGCCCCTCTACGGCCTTAAGGGCTATTGCCTTCTTGGAACTACCTCAGGAAACGATCTCATAGATCTTCGTGCCATCTCTAACCTGCTGGATGCCATAAAAAAGGTTTTAGATCTGGATTTGCCCCTCCAAGTCCTCCCAGCGACCGAGGAGCACTGTAAGCCATCCTCCTTCGAAGAGAGGGATATGAATTACCGCTAGAACTTCCGTTAAATATTCTAAATGGTCCTGACCACCAGGGTACCTCTCTGAACTCCCATGGCAGAGGCTACCGGGCTGCACTTGGCCCTGAGGATGTATATGAGCCTGCCAGAGAGCTTCTCCTGATATTCGGAGATGGTCTCGAAGTTGCCCATGCCCTTGGAGAGGATGAGCCAGCTTTTATCGAAGAGGAGCTTTTCCGCTTCAGGGCTCAGGCATTCCAGGGATGTGCCCACCACGGAACCTGTGGGTATCACCTCAGTGGAGGTCATGCCTCGAAGCTCCTGGACTGTGACATCGTTTAAGACCGGCTCAGCCTTGGAGCCCATAACAATCCTCTTGCCCATCTCTTTCAGCTTCTCCACCACAAAGAGGTCAAAGACCACCTCGCCAGCGTTGTCTGTGAGATAAAAGACGTTTTGGAAGGCAGAAATCCTCCTCTCCACCGCGGACAGGTCTCCTGATAAGTTCTCCTCCAGGGTCTTTTGGAACTTGCCCTTAAAGGTGGAGTTATCGAAGTCGTGGCCCTTTACTCCGAACTCCATGGAGTTAGCGGCAGCGGCAATCCTCACCAGGGCCTCCAGCTTATTTTTTGACCCCTCATAGAGCTTCCTGGCAGCCGGCAAAAGCTCTAAGGCCAGAAGGTTGCTATCAGCCTTGAGGGATTCATATGGGTCTAGGTCACCGCTTCTTCTCTGTATGATCTTCTCCCTCTCAGTGCCGACCAGGGCCGGTATGCCACGCTTGTGGCAGGCCATGAAGTCCACCAGCTCCTCAACGGCCTGGATCTTCTCTTCCTCGGTTCTAAGCGCTAGATCGGCCTCGAACTTGGCTCTATCCAAGATGCAGCTATAGCAGTCGGATGCCATCTTCATGAGGGCCACCTTCCGGCCAGGACCTTCACTACGTCAGGGATGGCCTGGCAGGCCACGTGGATGCACGATCCGCCGCTCAGGACGAAGACCAGGCCCTTATCCCCTGCTGCTTCCTTGATCATAGTCGCCATCCTGGGATAGGCATCGAAGGTCAGGTGGAAGCCGCCATAGTCATCCTCATGTGAGTCGTGACCAAAGATGACGAAGCATATCTGGAAATCGAAGTCCTTGGCAAGCTCCAGAATTCCACCGAGCTGCTCCAGGAACTGGTAGTTATTGGCATTATACCCAAGGCCAATATCGTAATTGTTCTTCTCAGGATCGAACTTGTTTCCGCTGCCGCTGTGGAAGTTGATGTGGAAAATATTGGGGTCATCGCCAAAGAAGTCCCTGGTGCCGTCCCCGAAGTGGGGGTCGACGTCCACTATCAAGAACCTCTCCAATCCCATTTCTCTTAGTTTAAGAATGGTGATGGCCACATCGTTGAAATAGCAGAATCCCCAGCATGAGCCCTTGGAGGCATGATGACCGGCGGTGCCCGTGTAGGCAAAGGCCGATTCGGCCCGGCCTGTAGCCACGAGCTCAGTGGCCATCATCACCGACCCTGCCGAGAGGATGGCCACATCTAGGTAAGGATCGGTGCTCATGTTCATCATGTGGCTCTTGGTGTGGGCTTTCTCCACCAGGGCCAGAGGGGCGGGACGGGCCTTGAAGACCTGGACATCCTCCCCATCTACTACCCCTGATTCCATCAGCGCTTCGAAGGAGGGCTTTATCCTATCCTTTAGGACGGAAAAGCCGTTTCTTCCAAAGTCTTCATGGTAAGCAATGGCAACTTTCATGGCTTCTTCCTTGGCTCTCTAAATCTCCGTCACCCTTGGATACCTTTCCAGCAGCATCCCCTCAACCACTATGGGCACGGATCTCTTGGCATCCTTGATCGCGGATTGGAGGTCCCACTCAGAGCTTGAATGTATAGTCATGAGAGGCTCTCCGACCTTGACAGACTCACCCATCTTCTTAGTGATGATGACTCCAGCCATCTTGTCGGCCGGGGCTCCGGCTAACCTTGCTATCTCCACTATCCGCTTGTTATAGAAGGCCACTATGTAGCCGGCGGTCGGGGACAGAATATCCTTGTAGTACTGGCCTACCTGGATGTCATCGCTTGAGACCTTTGGATCTCCGCCCTGGGCTTCTATAATCTGCTTGAGCTTGGCCAGAGCCTTGCCGCTTGTCAGTATCTGTTCGGCGGCGTTCGGGCCATCGCCCCTTCCTACGATGCCTCCCATCTCCAGGAGGATTCCGGCCAGGGCCAGGCTCTTTTCCCTCAGGCTGTTGGGACCGCCCTTGTTCTCAAGAACCGTCAGGGCCTCTTTTATCTCCAGGGCAGGGCCGATAGTCCTTCCGACAGGCGATCCTCCGAAGGTCATGGCGGCCTCAACCCTTATCCCAAGGCGCTGTCCCAGGTCTATGAGGTCCTTGGCCAGGGTCCTGCCGGCCTCAGCCATGGGAAGCTTGGTGCCCGGACCTACCGGCATATCTATGACTACGGCGTCAGCACCAACGGCTCCCTTCTTGGCCATGATGGAGGCGAGCATCTGACTGTAGGGGTCCACGGAGAGGGCATACTCCACCCTGATGAGCTTGTCATCAGCGGGGGCGATGTTGGTGGCGCCGCCCCAGGCTATCACCCCTCCCACGCGCTCAGTGATCTCCTTGATCTCGTCGGCGGTGAACTCCACGGGGGCCAGGATCTCCATGAGGTCAGCAGTTCCTCCGGCTCCGGTGATGGCCCTGGAGCTCGTCTTGGGTATGAGGAGCCCTGCAGCTGCAACTATTGGGACCACCAGCAAGGAGACCTTATTGCCCGGAACGCCTCCTATGCTGTGCTTATCCATCACCGGGTGAGTATCGAAATGGATTCTGTCGCCGGTGGCTATCATGGCCTTGGTGAGCCACTCGGTCTGCTCGACGTCCAGATTGTGGATGTAAGAGGCGGTGACGTAGGCCGAGAGCTCCACATCGCTAAGGTTGCTATCTACGATATCCTGAACAATGTTTCTTATCTGCTCCTCGGAAAGTTTTTTACCATCCATAATGTTCTTGATATAGGAGAGGGAAACGGGCCTTGGGGCCGGCGTGATATCGGCCTCTTTGGGCGACCTAAGCTCAACGCAGGCCTCAGTGAAGAGCCCTAGCTGTCCGACATTCACCATCTGATTGGTGGTGTCCAGGATGGCGGTGATGGCTGCTCCCTTGGCTCTAACCCTCACCCTGTCCCCGGCATTGAGACCCAGCCTTCGGGCATCCTCCTGGTTGAGCATGACCTTGTTCTGACCAATATCGATATCAAAGGGATGAACTTCAAGCATCTAAGGAACCTCTTTCCATACAGATGGACAAGGGGATTTTTTTACCTTCCGCTGCCAAGGAAGGTTAAGGATCTTATCCACTCTCCTTTTGCTTCCCGGGTGGTGCCGACGACCAACCTTCTGCCCTCGTCCGTCTCCTCCAGGACTCCGCAGGCCTCCACGGTCTCCCCTGGGGCTGCCTGGCCAGCGTAAGTATGGGAGTAGCAATATATTTCCTCCACATCCCCGTCCAGCCTGTAGATGGCGGGGCTGTCGAAGGAAAAATCGGCATCCTTGACCACACCGGTTATCTTCTTTCGCCCCAGAACCCGACCTTCTGGCCTTGGCATTATCTGCGCCCAGTCGCGGGTAAAAAGGAGGTCGAAGTAGGTGCCGTCCAACATTCCACGGTTGCCCTTTCTCTTCTCGTGGAGGACGAACTCCCCAAAGCTCACCTCGGGCTTTCTCTTATTGTATATCTTCTTCCAGGTGGCTTCATCTAGATCCTGGATAGGACCTGAGCCCTTTTTAGCCTCGGTTATGATATCTCTAGCCTTCCACCAGTGAGGGCCGTAGACCACGAAGTCTATGTCGGA
>CAZKWM010000143.1:0-2742 GCA_964556405.1 uncultured Methanotrichaceae archaeon
AGATACGTCTGTGAAATGTAGCATAGTTCGCGGCTGCCAATCCTGTTATGTAAGTCCAAGTTGGACGATAAATCCTTCTAGCGGTCTATATGGAATGCACGTGAAGGAATAGTGTGAACGTACTAGGATATTCATAGAAAGCTCATGATTTCTTTCATTCATCCGCTTTAGCTCTCTTTGCCAGTCTCTAATGCAATTCCAATCGAGGTGGAATTCGCCCCTGCATACAAGCTGAGCGTTAACATCTTTCCAATTTCAATTATCGACGTAGCTCACTTTCTATCATTAACGTCAGTTTTATATAAACTTATGCGACAAAGGAGCTAACGACAGCAAACGGCCTTTTTAGAGCATGAACTACCTATGGGAAAGTCATAAATATACTCCTAGATAATTATTATCTGTTCTCATCTTACTGGAGGATTGACAATGCCTGACCTACTATATTTGGCCGTAGTATTCTTTATCCTAGCGATAGTAGCAGCAGTGGTAGGAATGCAAGCGGTTGCAGGAATATCTATGGAGGCAGCAAAATGGTTAGTGATTGCCTTCATAGCATTGGCGATAATATCATTGCTATTGTAGCTTCGATATTCAACCCTTTTAACTATTGCATAGGTGTTAAACATCTCTTTTTTAACTTCGGCAGTCTTGAAAACACCTTCAGCCACGTTAGGAAGCTTTTTAATGGAATCCTTCGATCGTTCCAGGATGAAGATTAGACAAGCTCCAGACAAATGCCCATACAAATTATATATTCTTTGAAAGACCATCAACCTGGGAGGATTTGATAGAGGTGGTTCTGAATCGTCTGGATAAATACAGGGAAAAGAGGGATTTCGAGGTAACACCTGAGCCACAAGGCGGCGAAACCGAGGCGGGGGACTCTATCTTCGTGGTGCAGAAGCACGATGCCAGGGACCTGCGTTATGACCTTCACCTTGAGGTAAAAGGCGTCCTCAAATCCTGGGCTATGCCCAAAGGGCCATCCATGGACCCTGGGATAAAGAGACTTGCCCTTGAAACGGAGGATCATCCATTAGCCTAAGCCTCTTTTGAAGGGTACATCCCGGAGGGTCAGTACGGGGCTAGGCCCCTGAATATGCAGAGGTTCCCAAATGGCATAGATAGCCAGGGCTTCATGCAGCAATCGATAGCTGACTACTTCCCGAATTGGGTGGACAGGGTCCCACTGGAGAAGAAGGATGGAGGATCCATCACCCACGTTGTCTGCGACAATGCCGCCACCCTCGTCTACCTGGCTTGCGTAACCCCACACATCTGGCTCTCTCGGGCCAAAACGCTGAATTATCCAGACAAGATGGTTCCTGGACCTGGGTCCTTCCGAGGGCTTCCACCAGGCCAGGTCTGGGGCTTTGGATCCCAAGGCCCTTCTTGAGTATCTGGGGATCCATCCCTTCGTCATGACCACGGGCTCCAAGGGACTTCACGCGGCAGCCCCCTGGGCAGGAAGGGCGGTTTCGATGCAGTTAAGAGCCTTGCCAGGGACGTATCTGAGCTTCTGGTCAGGAGGCGCCCGGACCTTGTCACCACTGCCCTGCGCAAGGAAGAGCGCCAGAGCAAACTCTTTGTGGACACTATCAGGAACTCCTACGGCCAGAACTCCGTAGCTTCCTACGCCGTCAGGGCCAGGAAGGCTGCCAACGTGGCCGCTCCCTTGGATTGGGAGGATTTGAAGAACAAGGATATCGATGCCCAGTATTACAGAATAGATAACCTCATCCAAAGCCTGGAAAGAAGGTCAGATCCATGGAGGGATTTCTTTAGAAGAGCCGTATCCCTGCAAGCTTCTCAAAGAATGCTTGGGGATATGCTCAAGTCTAAGATCGATTAGATAGTAAACAGTAATGCTCAGTGCTTAGGTCGATGTTCTTGGGTCTGCACTGAGCAAGTCTACTTATCCTCGGCATTGTTATCTTCGTCGGTCCGACATAGGGATATTGAGCCAGACCTCCGGAGACTGACTTGTCCTTGGTCTTATCTTTCTCTCAGACCCTTCTCTCTGCTGCACCGGCTTCCCTCTCGCTGACAGCGGCGGTGCCCGATGAGGCCGATCTGGGGGATCTTGACCTGGTCTCTGGATTGATCCCCTGAGCTTTCTTGCCTTGCTCTATGAGCTCCCTGACCCTCTGGCCACCCTTGTGACCGATCTCCTCGTAGAACTCCCTGCCGTGGGTGGCAGCGGTTCTCTCGCCTCCCTTCTTCCCCGCTTCCTGGACGGTCATGCTTCCCTTGTTCTCCCTACGGCCTCTTTCCTCAGCAGAACCTCTCATCTCTTCAGCCATTGTCGTAACCTCCTATAGTCTTTAAATTTAAATAAGGTAGGATTTACCGCCTAGATTCCTCCTCCCTCGATTCCCTGGATCTAGACTTGGACTCGGTGGTCTCTTCACCCTCGAGATTCTTGCCTTTCGAGATTCTTGCCTTGCTCTATGAGCTCCCTGACCCTCTGGCCACCCTTGTGACCGATCTCCTCGTAGAACTCCCTGCCGTGGGTGGCAGCGGTTCTCTCGCCTCCCTTGTGGCCGGCCTCGGCCACAGTCATGCTTCCCTTGTCCTCTTTTTCTCGTCCCCTACCTTCAGTTCTCTTCTCTTCAGCCATTTTTTAATCAACTCCTAATATAGTAACCTTTAATGTCTTTAGCGCCTTTACCGTCTGGACTCCTCTGTGCTTTCACTCTCGTTGGACCTTGACCTTGTAGTCTTGCCTGTCTCTGAGCC
>CAZKWM010000143.1:2842-6430 GCA_964556405.1 uncultured Methanotrichaceae archaeon
CCTGTCTCTGAGCCCTTCCCTTCCTCTCTTTCCATCTCCTTTCCTTCTTGGACCAGCTCTCTGACCCTCTGGCCACCCAGATGCCCTGCTTCCTCGACGGTCATCTTACCGGTGCCTTCCTTCTCTCTTGTCCTCCTCTCCGAGGACTCTTCCTGTCTTCCTGCCATCTCTCAATCTCCGTTTGATTAATTGGTGGTAGTTATCTATATTTGCGGCCTTTTCTGCCTGTCTCTGAGCCCTTCCCTTCCTCTCTTTCCATCTCCTTTCCTTCCTGGATGAGCTCCCTGACCCTCTGGCCGCCTATCTCTCCACCCAGGTGGCCTGCCTCTTGGACCGTCATCTTGCCAGGGACCTCTTTCTCCATGATCCTCTCATCCGCATGGCTTTTGGCCTCTGATGTCCTTCTTCTCTCGGCCGTTTACCTCACCTTCTGAATCTCTTACTGTTGATCGGACCTGGATCTGGATTTGTTGGACTCTGGCCAGCTGGTCTGACTTCCGGCGCCGCCCTCTTGCTGTTCTACCTTTTTTCCTTCCTGGATGAGCTCCCTGACCCTCTGGCCGCCTATCTCTCCGCCCTTGTGGCCGATCTCCTCGTAGAACTCGTGGGAGTGGGTCTCAGAGGTCCTGGTACCGCCCAGGTGGCCGGCCTCAGCCACGGTCATGTTCCCCTTGTTCTCCTTGGATCTGGATGACTCCCATGCATCGCGGCTCCTCTCACCGGATCTCCTCTCCGTTCTCCTCTCTCCAGCCATCTTGCCAACTCCTCAAGTTTCAGTTTGATCTCTGTCTACGTTAATGACATCTCAAATCGCCCAGACTTTGGGAAGCGTTGTCCTCGAAGGATCAAGGCATACAGCATATATCCATACCAATATCTGCCTCCGATGGAAGGTCTAACCCTTACCAGTCCATCAGTCAATGGTATTCTATCTTTTACTAACGCCCCATATCCTTCTTACTTTTTTGAATATTTATGTTTTGCGCTGAAGTGACTTAAATAGAATTGATGAATTTATCGAGATCATGAAGCCGGAGGCGTTTGAATCCCTTCGTCTAACTATTTGAAAAAATTTTTAAATCTTCTGAATGCTTGATATATCAAGCTTAATATCCTAGGTGTTGTAACGCCATCTCTGTCAGAGTTCTCAGAATGTGCTGGACTCACTACCTGGCTAGATAGCATTTCCTCTGCCCTTCTTCGCGAGTTGTTCGGGATTTGAGGGCTACTCCAGATCGTTAAAAGCGAAATTAGGCGTACCAATTGCCTTTAACAGAAAATAGGTGATGATAGGTTAGAATGAGGTGAATTTTTTTAAAGATATATATCTTAGAGGTATCTAATGAATCTTAAAGTCGAGGATCTAAATGGCAAGGGAAGGCTACTGCAAGACCAGCTTACCCCTGACGGATACCAGTTTAAAGGTTCTATATATCTGATGAGTCTTTATTGGGAATCTCCTGGATAACCCTCTCCAGCCTCTCATTGAACTTCTGCTTTACAGCCATGAGGGCCTCATCAGGGTACACGTTATTGATGGCCATCTCGAAGTCGTCTATGGCCTCTTGGTAGGACCTGAGGTAGACATACATTATCAACAGGTACATGTTACGGGTGTTATTGAGATCCATGACCATTGTTCTCCTGGGCTCTTGACCCTCCATGGAGCCCTTTCAGAACCCTATAACTTCTGGCGGGTCAATATCTTTCAGATCTGCATATAGAACCTTCGGCCGGGCCGCTCTCTGCTTTAAGCCTTGAATCCTTCCTTTCTAATTTCGCCTCGTAATATGGATGCTATCCAGCTACCGACCATCAACTATAAAAAGCGCCTTAAAAGCCCGCTTAAAATTCTTTAAGATACATCATAGAACTTGAAACAGTGAGCTTCAAAATTGCGATCCTTAACATAGCGAGCTTTAAGAAGAATATCTGAAAATTCCTGTAGAAAAATAGCCTACACTATGCTCTATGGTACTGATGGTGACACGTAGAGGTTGTAGATGAGGAGGCGCTCCCATGGACTCTTGGGTGCACTCATCCTCTAATGCAATCTCGCCTTAATGGATGGTGAAAACATCAGGTGCTGAAGCTTTAGGTGCTGATAACTGGTGCTTAGCCCTGACGAATCAGGTCCTGACGGCAGTAGCTTTCTCTGACCTCTTGATCTTCCTAACCCTCGCGCCTGCGGAGGTGTACTTCTGCATCGGTCCGGGCTTCTTGTAGGTGGCCTCAGCCCTGGTTACCTGACGGATCTGGCCTTTCCTGCCCCTGATCTTAGTCCATTCAATGCTTCCTGTTTTTCCCATGATATCAAACTTAGTAAAACCCATATTAAAAAGCTTTCGAATAGCTTCGGACCCTATGTCGTGGTAAAACTTTTAATCCCTGGCGGTCCACTCCTTGTTGTGAGCCAAGAGGCAAATCTCCCAAAGCTCCATGCCGGCAAGTCCATAGCTTTGATCTCCCTGGGCGTGGGAGCCTACTTCATCTACCTGTACCACGTGGGCTTCCAGGAGGTCATAAGGAGCCTGGCGCACGTAAATCTGTCCATCTTCTCCATAGGCATTGCTTTGGCGATACTAGGGGTCCTCTTTGACTCCCTGGCCTGGCAGAGGATCGCCAGGAAGTTCGACTTCGACGTCTCCATCATGGATATATTCCTTATATACCTGGCCTGCATCTTCATGAACAACCTCATCCCCTCGGGCAGCTTCTCAGGAGAAACCACCCGCATTTACTTCCTGGAGAAGCTCTCAGGCGAGTCCAGGATAGACAAGAGCTCAGCCACGGTTGCTGCCACCAGGATCATCACCGCCATCCCTTTCATCCTGGGCACGGCCATTGGCCTGATCTACCTGATTTTCTCCACCGATGTGCCGGTCTGGGCCCTGGCCATATGCTCCAGCATCGCCGGAGTCCTCCTGCTCATCAACATACTCTTCTTGGGGGTATGCTACGCTGACGGCTGGCTGGAAAGGATCGTCATGGTGGCCATAGACTGGGCCGAGAAGCTCCTTAGGATTCGCATAAACCGGCAGATCTGCCTGGGCATAGTCAGACAGTTTCACCAGTCCATGATAGCCTTGATAAAGCACAAGCGCAGCCTTTTCATAAGCACCTTCTGGGCCGTGATGGGCTGGCTCTGCATGACCCTGGTGGCTTTCGTGACCTTCCTCTCCATGGGGATTGAGGTGCCCATGAGGGCGGTCTTCGCCGTATACGCGGTCATGATCTTCCTGCAGATGCTCCCCCTCCTCCTGCCCGGTGGTGTTGGGATCGTGGATATTGTCATGATTACCCTCTTCTCCGCTATCGGCGTTCCCACTCATAGCGCCGTCGCCGCGACCATTCTCATGAGGCTGATACAGCTATGGCTGCTGACGGCCCTTGGAGGCATATCGATGATCTACCTGGTGCAGAAGATTAGCCGCATGCCCGCCAAGCCAGCAACGGAGGTTCTAGCAAAAAGCTTTTAAGCAGGCGTAGCCAGTGTGGTACCGCTGTTCGTGGGACAGTGGGGTAGCCTGGTCTATCCTCGAGGGTTTGGGACTCTTGGACCGCGGTTCGAATCCGCGCTGTCCCATT
>CAZKWM010000144.1:0-6385 GCA_964556405.1 uncultured Methanotrichaceae archaeon
AATCCATTGGGAAGGAAAGTACTCCCTCGTCATATTAAAGTTTGCTAGTGCTAATTCTTTACCTGCATGAGCATAGCCATCAACGTCATCGGCGCGGATAGGCCGGGAATGCTTCGCGACATAGCAGGGGTTGTGGCGGCCCGGGGAGGAAACATCGTATACACCCACCAGTTCTCCATAGAGAGAGGCGCCAACCAGGGCAAGGCCTCGGTCTACATGGAGATCGACGGCCATGTAGAGAAGATGGTCGAGGACCTGAGAAACATGGACGACATCTTCGAGGTCTCCCTCTACCCCTCCTTCGAGAAGATTTATGGTTCGAGAGTAATCATCATCGGCGGCGGGGCCCAGGTCGCCCAGGTGGCGGTGGGCGCCGTCAACGAGGCTGACAGGCATAACCTCCGCGGCGAGAGGATAAGCGTGGACACCATACCCCTGGTGGGAGAGAATGCCATTGCCGACGCAGTCAGCGCCGTGAGCAGGCTGCCCAGGGCCTCCATCCTGGTCCTGGCGGGTTCCCTCATGGGCGGAAAGATCACCGGGGAGGTAAAGAAGCTCCAGGCGGAGGGGATTCCTGTTATCGCATTGAAGATGGCAGGATCCGTTCCCGAACAGGCGGACCTGGTGGTCACCGATCCCATTCAGGCGGGGACCTTTGCCGTGATGCACATAGCTAGCACCGCGGTCTTCGATATAAACAGAGTGAGAGGCAAGGAATTTTAATACTCGGCCTGAATTCTCTAATTTATTTGGGCTTTAAACCCATGGCCTCCAGGTCCTTGATGGCATCTCCCTCAAAGAGATCCTCCACGGTGTAGAAATTCTCCCCTGCCTGGAGCACCGGCGCCGATAAGGTGAAGACGCCGTTTACCCTAAGCTCGGTGAGGGCCTCAGGAGTTGCCATGTTCACGTTTTTGAACTGGGCTCCCCAGCCATTGAGAACTTTCTTAAGCTGCTCGCACCTGGGGCAGGCCTCGGTAGAGTATACTACGTACTTCAAGGATCTCACCTCAGGACCATGGGATACTCTTTCTTTGACCAGATAGCGTAGCCCTGGGCCACTGCCTTTTCAGCACATTCCTTGCAACAGGAGTAGTTGGCCAGGTACTCATTCCCTTCCATCTCGTGCTCAAAGACCCTGCTGCAACTGAAGCCTGAGACCCTCCTGTAATCGAATCCTATGCAAAAGCCATCCTCATCGGCCTCATGGGGCTTCTCTTCCAGGAGCCAGGCTCTGGGGAGGAGAGCGGGTAGGGTGGCCATGTCCATGCCGCAGCCGCAGGGTCCATAGACATCCTCTGGACCTTTGTATATGATCGCTTTGAAGGTGAATTCGCTCATCTGTGGAGTCCTCCGACAATTGGCAGATCATGTCCCTTGCAGTCTAATAACGTTTCCTCTGATGTTTTCTCCGAGGTTTCCTCTGCACCAGATCCCTGATCGAAGTCCTGCCCCAATCAACCCTTCTTTTGCTCCTTGATTTAAAAAGATGGGACTTAATGGGCTTTGGAAGACCTTTAAGCTATTTTTATTCGATTCTCCGCCAATCTTGCTCGAAATAGGGATGTAAGCGCTGCGAAAAGTATATATATTGCTCTGAGAGAGAAGGCGCTGCGTATTTGGGTCTGTAGATCAAGAAGGGCATCAATTATAGGCCTTCTCTCCTATTGATCCCGATATACGAGGTGAAGATTGATGCCGATACTTCCAGTAGCCCCTGTGAGCAGGCTCATCCGCGAGGCAGGAGCCAAAAGAGTCAGCGAAGGTGCCAGAGATGCTTTAGCGGAGATCTTGGAGAGCTATGGCTTAGAGATAGCCCGGGAGGCTGTGGGCTGGGCTAGCCATGCCAAGAGGAAGACGGTCAAGGCCGAGGATATAAGAGAGGCTGTCAAAAGGGTTAAACCTCCAGTGATCCTTGAAAGGTGATCGATGCCATATAGTGAGGATTTCGATTACCATTCCTTGGGCCTTGTGTGCGGCATAGAGATCCATCAGCAGCTTGACACATCGTCCAAGCTTTTTTGCGGCTGCCCCACAAAAATCAGGGAAGTTGAGGGCTCTAACTTCGAGTTCTTCAGATACCTTCGCCCGGCCAGAAGCGAGCTTGGGGAGATAGATAGAGCTGCGTTGGAAGAGGCCTTAATCTCCAGGAGGTTCATTTATAAGTCCTACGATACCACCTGCCTGGTGGAGGCCGACGAGGAGCCCCCAGGGATCATAAATCCCGAGGCCATGGAGATCGCCCTCACCATCGCCAAGCTTCTTTGCATGAATGTGGTGGACGAGATCCATACCATGAGAAAGACGGTCATCGATGGCTCCAACACCTCGGGGTTCCAGAGGACGGCCTACATAGGCTCCGATGGGAGCATAGATACATCTCAGGGCAAGGTGGGCATAGGCATTCTCTGCCTAGAAGAGGAGGCTGCCAGGATCATAGAAGACCGTGGCGATGAGCTTGTCTATTCCCTGGATCGCCTGGGAATTCCTCTGGTGGAGATCGGCACTGCCCCTGACATAGTCTCCCCCGAGCACGCCCGGGAGGTCGCCCAGACATTAGGCATGATTCTGCGGTCCACCGGCCGGGTGAAGAGGGGCCTTTCCACCATACGCCAGGATGTCAACGTCTCCATAAGAGGCGGGGCCAGGGTGGAGATCAAGGGCGTTCAGGACCTGAATCTGGTGAGCGAGATCGTCCGCCTGGAGGCCTTAAGGCAGGTCCGCCTCCTGGAGATCAGGGACGAGCTTTTGCATTGTAAGGCCAGCGCCGACTGCTGCCCAACCGACGTGACATCCCTTATGGCCTCGACCAAGTCCAAGGTGATAGCCCGATCGCTTAAGGATGGAGGCATAGTCCTAGCCTGCGTCTTCAAGGGCTTCAACGGTTTAGTAGGCAGGGAGATTCAGCCTGACCGCCGCCTGGGATCTGAAATTTCTGAGAGGGCCAAGCGCGCCGGAGTTGGTGGAATCTTCCATACCGATGAGCTGCCTGCTTACGGCATAACCGCCGAGGAGGTCTCTGTCGTGAGAAAGGCCCTGGGGGCTGGGCAGTCCGATGCTGTGATAATGGTCACGGGGACCGAGGTCCGGGCCAAGAAGGCCATGGAGGCGGTCATCGGCAGGGCTAAGGAGGCTCTGATGGGGGTGCCCGAGGAGACCAGAAGGGCTCTTTCCGACGGCGCCTCCGAGTACATGAGGCCCCTTCCTGGAAGGGCCAGGATGTACCCCGAGACCGATGTTCCATCCGTGGCCATAACCGAGGAGGTGCTCCAGGAACTGAAGCTTCCTGAGCTCTTCACTGAGAGGGCACAGCGTTATGAGGAGGACTTCGGCCTCAATAAGGAGATGGCCAAGGTCATGGCCTCGTCGCCCAACTACCAGCTCTTTGAGGAGATCGTAGCTAAGTATGATGTCCAGCCCTCTCTGATCGTAAGAACCCTGGAGACGGTGCCCATAGAGCTTGCCAGGGAGAAGGTGCCTGTGGCCAACCTGGTAGACAGACACTTTTGCGACTGTCTAGCCATGGTCTCTCAAGGAAAGATCGCCAAGGAAGGAATCTCCAGCCTGCTTAAGGCGATGGCAGAGAACCACAAGGCAAGTGCCGAAGAGGCTGCCACGTCTGCTGGCCTCGCCGGCGTGGATGAATCAGGGGTAGAATCCATAATCCACGGCATAGTCATCGGTAAGGCAGACCTGGTGAAGTCCAAGGGCGAGAGAGCCAGCGGCCCCCTCATGGGCCTGGTTATGAAGGAGTTACGTGGCAGGGCGGATGGGGCCCTGGTGAGCGCCATATTGAAGAAGGAGATACAAAATATACTGAACGAGTGATCTCGAATTGAAGCCTGATATGCTCCTATGGGAGGAGACCCTGTTCAAGGACAGGGACATGTTCGAGCTGGACTACGTTCCAGAGCACTTCCTCCACCGGGAGTCGCAGATGAATTCACTGAAATTCTGCGTCAGGCCAGCCCTAGTCGGTGCAAGGCCGGTCAATGCCCTGTGCCTGGGACCTCCCGGCACGGGTAAGACCACTGCCATAAAGAAGCTCTTTGAGGAGGTGGAGGTCCACTCGGCCAAAGCAGTGCCGGTTTACATCAACAGCCAGATGGACTACACCAGGTACTCCATCTTCTACCAGCTTTACAAGAAGGTCTTCGATCATGTGCCTCCGGTGAGCGGCATATCCTTCAAGAGGATCTTCGAGAAGGTCGTAAAGCGCTTAGCTGAGACGGGGCAGGTCCTCATAGTCGCCTTAGACGATATCAATTACCTCTTTCACGAGAAGGAGGTGGATCACGTCCTTTACTCCCTCCTGAGGGCCTACGAGACCTGTCCCGGGGCCAGGATTGGCGTGATAGGCGTTCTAAGCGAACCTGCCTTGAAGTACGTCTTCGATCCCAGAGTGGCCTCGGTCTTCCAAGCAGAGGAAATACTCTTTCCCCTCTACACCAGGGATGAGATTAGGGACATACTGGAAAGAAGGGCCCAGCTTGGCTTTTACCCCGGTGTGATGTCAGACGAGATCCTGGAGATGGTGGCGGACTACGCCGAGAAGGCCGGCGACCTGAGGGTGGGCATTGACCTCCTCAGGAGGACGGCCATGTCCGCAGAGCGCAGGGCATCCAAGACCCTCTCAGCAGAGGACGTGGAGGGATCTTATGAGCGCTCAAGGCTCGTGCACCTCACTTATGCTTTGAAATCCCTCAAAGATGACGAGATCCTGGTGCTCAAGCTGGCAGCTGAGGGCAGCGAGTCTCAGGCTGGGTATTTATATAAGAAGTTCCACGACCAGACTGGGGCTGGCTATACAAGATTCCACGAAATACTTAACAAGCTCGATGCTGTAAGGCTCATCAATACCGATTTCAGCGGCACGGGCACCAGGGGCAGGTATAGGATAATCAAGGTCAGATACGACCCTGAGGTGATCCTCAGTCGCATCCAACATCCATGATTCTTTTATTTGAATAAATCTTGGAAGGACGCCTATATACCATGGCATTTTTTACATTGACTATATAGGTAATATAGATAATATAGATAAGGACTTTAAGCTGACGAGGCGCCTTCACCTGGCGTATGGGTCTTCTAGGCACCGGGAGGCTTGGCAGAAAGTTTAGCGAGAGGTTTATAGAAGCCCTCTTATTCCTTTCAGCCGCAACGTCCATCATCATCACTATACTTATCTTCTACTTCCTGGTCAGTGAGTGCCTGCCTGCCTTCCTGGAGATCGGCGTCTTTCAGCTTCTGATAGGGCAGAAATGGCACGCTGTAGGCAACATCTTCGGCATGGCCCCCCTGATAGTGGATTCCCTCCTGGTGACGGTTTTAGCCCTCTTTATAAACATCTCCATAGGTATTCCCCTGGCTATATATCTGGCAGAGCTGGCCGGGCCGAGAGAGAGGTCGGTGCTAAAGCCTGCCATAGAGCTTTTAGCGGGCGTACCCTCCATAGTCTACGGCCTTCTGGGAATTCTCATACTGGTCTCCTATCTTCAGGACCACTTCGATATGCTTAGCGGAAGATCCATGCTGGCGGGTTCTATCCTTTTAGGGATCATGTTCATCCCCCCCATCACCACCATATGTGAGGACGCCTTGAGGGCCGTTCCCAAGGAGTTCAAGGAGGGCTCCCTGGCCCTGGGAGCCACTAGCTGGCAGACGATAAGGTATGTGATCCTTCCGGCAGCGGCCTCGGGGATCACGGCGGCGATACTCCTAAATGTCGGAAGAATAGTTGGGGAGACCATGGCGGTTCTCCTGGTGGTGGGAAACATTGCCAGAATCCCCAGTCCCTTCTTCGATGTCTTTGAGCAGGGCGCCACCTTTCCCTCGGTGATAGCCGGGGAGATGGGCGAGGTGGCCCGAGGCTCTCTGCATTATCACGTCCTCTTTGCAGTTGGCTTCGTCCTACTGTTCATGGTGACCTTCCTGAGCCTCATGGCGGACCTGGTCAGAGCCAGGATTCAGAGAAAGTTCGGAGGATACTGATTGAAGCCAAATCCCTTTCTCATAGTCTCCCTGGCGGCCTCTTCCCTGCTCTTTGTGACCTCGGCAGCCTGTCTTCTCATGCAGCCCGACCTGGGTATCATCGCCCCTATATGGGGAGTGATAATCCTTGTCTCCATCACCTTCCTAGTAGCTTTCTTCCTTTGGTCTGGGAACCCAAGGAAAGTGCGGCCCAGGGCGAGTACACTCTTCTATCTGGTCATGGCCTCAGTGGTCCTCCTTATCGCCCTTGGAGGCGCTACCAATTCCAATTTTACCATAATGAGGCCTCTTGGCCTTGGAGCATCCTTTAGCTACAGTTTCCTCCTCTCCCTTTTGGCCATAGTAGCCGGGGTCTTTGGGGTAAAGGAGTCCTTGGAGGCCATGTACAACTACA
>CAZKWM010000145.1:0-6352 GCA_964556405.1 uncultured Methanotrichaceae archaeon
CCTCTGCCCAAAGAGGCCTAGCTGTACCTCTCCTCCTTCCACGGATCTCCGTGGTTGTTGTACCCATTGGACTCCCAGAAACCTGGTCTATCCTCGGCCGTGAACTCCACGCCCTCGGTCCATTTGGCGCTCTTCCAAAAATAAAGCCTGGGAACGACCAGGCGCACGGGGTAGCCGTGCTCTGGGGCCAGGGCTTTTCCGTCGTGCTTGAGGGCGAAGAGGACATCGTCCTGAAAGAAATCATCCAGAGGCAGGTTGGTGGTGAAGCCTGCAGAGGCGTGGATTATGGCGAACTTGGCCGCAGGCGAGATCCTAACTAACTCTTTGATGGAGAAGGTGCTGATGCCCTCCCAGACGTTGTCGAGCTTGGACCAGCTGGTAACGCAGTGAATATCGGATAGAACTTTGACCTGGGGAAGGCCCAGGAACTGAGAGAAGCTCAAGGTTCTCTCATGATCCACCAGGCCGAAGATCCTGAACCTCCAGCTGTCCATGTCCACCCTGGGCACTCCGCCATAGTGAAGGGTAGGCCAGCCGCTGACTAGGTGCTGGCCTGGGGGAACCCTGTTCTCCCTGAGGATATCAGGGCTTACGATTACCTTCTCGCCGCTAATATGTATACCTCCAAAAAGATGCTACTTCTGCGTATACTTTTCACCTTTAAGGTTAATAAGCCTTGATCACAGCATTAGATCTCGGGGGCACGAAAGACGCAGGGAAATGGCACAAAGAAGGCGAGGAAAGAGAGACGGGCATCGGAGACAAAAGATACAAAGAAGGCTGGGAAGAGAAAGAAGATAGAGAGACTGCCCGAGCTCCTGGCTCCCGCTGGATCGAGGGAAGCCCTGGTAGCAGCCGTGGCCGCTGGAGCCGATGCCATCTACCTGAGCGGAAAGAGATTCGGTGCTCGGAAGTTTGCTGCTAACTTCAGCGAGGACGAGCTGAAAGAGGCCATAGACTACGCCCACTTAAGAGGGGTCAAAGTCTATGTGACCGTCAACACCCTGGCCAGGGAGGACGAGCTTCTGGACGTGGCCCGCTATCTGGTAAGGCTCTACGAAATAGGTGCAGATGCCATTTTAGTCCAGGATGCCGGAGTGGCAGCCCTGGCCAGGACCCTGGTCTCGGGCTTGGATCTCCATGCCTCCACCCAGATGACCATCCACAACCTTGAGGGAGGCGCCTGGGCGGAAAGGCTGGGCATGAAGAGGGTCGTCTTGTCCAGAGAGGTTTCTCTGGTGGAGGCTGAGGAAATGGCCAGGAGCTTAAATGTCGGTCTGGAGGTCTTCATCCACGGAGCCCTGTGCTACTGCTACTCAGGCCAGTGTCTCATGTCCTCGGCGATAGGCGGAAGGAGCGGCAACCGGGGAATGTGCGCCCAGCCTTGCAGAAAGCCCTACGTTCTCCTGAGGTGTGAAAAGGACGAGTACGGAAGGCCCATTAACCTCTCCGCAGCCCCCATCAAAGACAAGTTTCTCATCTCCACCAGGGACCTTTCCGTATACGATCAGCTCGAACGGACAGCTACCTCGGGAATAGAGTCCCTCAAGATCGAAGGGAGGATGAAGTCTCCCGAGTACGTGGCGGTGGTGGTAAGCATCTACAGGAGATCCCTGGATGCTATAGCCAAAGGCTCCTGGACCCCCTCAGAGGAGGATATGAGAAACCTATCCCTGGCCTTCAACCGCGACTTCACCGGAGGCTACCTCCTGGAGTCGGGGCAGGTCATGGGCAGGGAGATGTCCGACAACCGCGGCGTTCTGGCTGGGGCCGTCGCCTCTTATGATGCAGCCAGAGGAGAGGCTGCCGTGAGGCTGAGCAGTAGCCTGACCCCTGAGCAAGGAGACGGCCTAGTGTTCATAGCCCCAGGTCAGGAGATGGGGATGGTTGTAAGAAAACCGCCCTATCAGAAGGACGGCCTCCTCAGGCTCAGGACGCCTGATAGGGTCAAGCCAGGTGCCAGGATGTACGTCACCAGCAGCACCGCTCTCTCCAGGCAGGCGGAGAAAATTTCTACTAGCTCCAGGGCCCAGGTGCCTCTGGACTTGAAGGTATCCTTCAAGGAGAGAACTCCAATAGTGGAGGCCATCATCCATGGGCCTAAAGATGACCTCAAGGTGGAGGTAAAAGCTGACTTCAGCATGAAGGTGGCCAAGACCAAGCCCTTAAGCTCAGACCAGATTGAAGCCCAGCTCAGGAGGGCCGGAGGCACTCCCTTCGTGGTGAGGAAGCTTGAGATGGACTATCCAGGAGGCCTTTTCGCACCAATAGCTGCCCTAAATCATCTCCGAAGAGAGGTACTGGTCAAGGCCGAAGAAGCTCTCTTGAACTCCAGGAGGCCGGAGGCCGGGGAGATCAAGGCTGCCCTGGAGAGGCTGAAAGATCTGGACCTCGAATCAACGGCTGTCCCAGAGCGCCGGGTTCCAGCTCTATCTGCATACGTCGACAGCATTGAGGCCATCAGGGGCTCGTGCGAAGGTGGATGCATTAGGATTTACTTCGAGCCCCGCCTTGGTCATGACTCCAGATCAGAGGAAGCCATCCTGAGAGTTTTAAAGGATGCCAGGGATGCCTGTGGCTCTGCCCAGTTGGTGTGGAAATGGCCCAGGATCACCCGGGGTTCCTACCTAAACTTCGCCGCCCCCCTGGTCTCCAAGGCCGAGGTTGACGGAATCATGGTGGAGGGGATAGGTGCTGCCGAGGCTGTGATCAAAGCAAACCCTGATGTGAAGCTCTATGGATCTTCCAGCCTCAACGTCTGGAATCACCTATCAGTAAAGCAGCTATCTCCGCCCTTCTTCTTCCTGACACTATCACCCGAGCTATCGGCAGATCAGCTATCGGATCTAGTAGGGAAATATAGACAATCCAATCTCTCTTCATCCCGGGTTCAGTCCCAGACATCATCCCAAACTCCAGCCTTTGAGCTCCTAGTCCAGGGAAACCTGGAGGTGATGGTGACCGAGGACTGCCTGCCCTGTCTGGTCAAAGATAAAGCTGAATTTTTGGGTCTCCAGGATTTCAGGAGAATTTTTCCCCTGATGGCTGATGATGATAGAAGGACCCATTTTTTCAACTCGGTGGAGACATGCCTCATAGATTACATGCCCAGGCTCTTCCAGATCGGTCTGGATGGGATAGCCATAGACGCCCGGGGAAGGACTGGCAAGTACGCCAGAGAGATGGCAGAGCTTTATAGCTCGGCGATAAAGCTTACGGAGAATGAAGAGAAATCTCCGACCCTGAAGGACGGCCTTGAGGCCCTGAAGAATGAGGCGAGGATCAGATCCCTGGGAGGCATAACCTCGGGGCACTTCATCAAGGGTCTCAGGGATGAAGTGCCTGTAAAAACTGAACATCATAGAAGCTAAACTATCTATTTTTAACTCTTTTAGCCGTGTCACTAGAATCTCTCAAGAAGTGGCCCATTTGGAACCTGCGTACTACGCTTAGAGATCTGATAACTGCATTCATGAACATATTACTGCGATATCAATTAGGGTTTCGGTTTGAGGCTTAGATATCCCTGGGCTTAAGGACAAAGGCAAATATCTAAGTCCGAAGAATGAAAGGAGACCTATCAATGCAATTTCCATGCAACCAGGCTACACGCGCTCTGAAAATTTTCCCCTGGAGATGAGTTAGGGGGTAGTCCGTGCGGCGATTGAGCGCACTCATCAACCTCAAGAGTACACCTGGATGCTTAACTGGCACTGTCACAGATTTCAGTACTTAAACCTTGCATCCATATTAGATCAACATGGTAGCTTGAGGCTAAAAGTTCTACATAGACTGAATTCTAGCTAAGTTCGATCCCCAATCTCTCAGCCATGATCAGGTAAAAGCTTGCTAGTCCCCTCCACCCCTTCCAGGCCTCGGCGATCTTCCTAACCTCAGCTCCTGCGATCTTCTTATCGCCGCAGTAATAGTGAGATATGCATCTTTTAAGCCCCAGGTCATCCGCAGGTATGGCATTGATCATACCCATCCCCCTGACCATGGTAAGCTCCGCGGTCCATACGCCTATACCCCGTATCCTACACAGCTCCTCTATCACCTTATCGAGATCGGAATAACCCTTGAACTTTTCCAGATCTAGGCCATCCGATGCCAGCTTCGATGATCCCAGTATATACTCCGTCTTCCTGGCACTGAGGCCAATGGACCTGAGATCTTCCACGGTCAAGAAGGCAAGCTTCATCGGCTCAGGAAAGGCATAGTAGGTCTGGCTATCAATCTCCAAAGGATCGCCGAAGGCCTTGATGAGCCTGTTTTCCAGGACCCAGGCGACCTTGATGGAGATCTGTTGCTCTATGATGGAATCGACGAGGGCTTCAAAGACCGTGGGGGTCCTGGGACTTTTAAGGCCCCTTAAATTCCGGGTCAGCTCCCTCATGACCCTATCACCCTCTACGGCCTTATAAAAAGGCTCCAGGTCCATGTCCAGGTGCAGTATAGAGCTTAGGAGGTCCTTAGCTTTTTTTTCCAGGTCCTCGGAGATCTCTCCATCGGATTCCAGACCCAGGCAAAGCTCCGGCTGCTCGACGGTTCCCGTGGACTTGGCCTTGGCCAGAACCAGCTGACCATTGACCTTCAGCACCTGCCAGAAGGTTCCGCCCTTGAAGGTCCTTATGTGCGCGTCTCCACCTTCAGCGAAGATTTTAGCACTTAAATCCAGGTCGTAAGGTGGTGTCGGCTTCAGATAAAGGATCATCTGATCAATTTATTTCTCTCTTAGGATATATAATCCTTAGTCGTAGGAGATGGGCCCCTCTTGGGTAGTCTCGCTGGGGAAGCTTGGACACTGGAAGCAGAGCTTCACGCCCTTCTGGAAGGCGCAGTTGCAGATCTTGCAGAGCTTGTTCTTGCGGGCTACGCAGCCCTTGATCATCGTTAGGACACTTGCCTCTGGTTCTTCTTGGGTAGGCCTCACATGCGATTCCACAGACACCTATATGCATGGTTTGCCTACATTCACCAGCCTATAAGTCAAATACCACTCCCTAAAGGGAGTGGCTTGGATTATAGTACTTCTCGTAACCTTAAATAATAGATCAATTAATTGTAATTTGGAATAAGAACTCTTTTTATCCAACGTCTGGCATAGCCCATAGATTGAGATAATATATTCCATTGCTCAGGAATAATATATATCATATGCTCTAAATTTGGAACAAAGTGTAATGATAAAGCTCTTTTTACCGATCTCCAGACGAGCTCTATAGAATTCAAATCTGGCGAATAAAGGGGCAGGATAGATAGCCAATCTCCTCAGCTTTCCTTCTTACAAGTTCACTTTTATAGGAAAAAAATTATCGATTACTGCTACTATGGCTTTATAGCTTTTATTGGCATTTTTCCGGTCTTAGAATTAGCATTGATTTTTATTTTCTGTGACCAGAAATTAGTGAGAGGCATGCGATTTAAGACTGCCTCTCACCTTGGAGCGGTGCATAGCTGCTGGCATAGGATCATATTGATTGGCTGCTTTATTGTTCAAATGCTACTGGTTACCATATGCATAATTATGGTCTCATCAATTGCCTGAGGAGCTTACCTCCGCTCCGATTTCTTTGGGCGGCAGAACCGGACCTTAGATCATTGGAAGATCTGAGCATCTCCACGAAGGTCTCAATCCTGGTCTTGAGCTGTCCCATATCAGAATCGCTGTAATTGGTCTTGATCTTTATGACGGGAATGCCTTCGGCTTTAAGCGCCCTCTCGACCTTGGCGTACTCTGTGTTGAACTCGTGGCAGAACTGGAGCACATAGTACACAACGCCATCGGCATGTTACTCCTTGGCCAGTCTCACTACATCCGCCGGCCTCTCATTGTTGGGAGTAAAGCAGGCGCGGTTTATGTTCAGATATTTCTCTGCCATGCTCTTTATGAGATCATCCGTCGTCGATGCGCCGCTTGCATTCACCAGATTGGTGAAGTACCTGGTCCCGGTACAGGACTCCTCGGTGACCACCACAGCGCCGCTCTTCTCTATGGTGTCATGTGGAGCTTCCAGTTGGGAATGGTCATGGGCGTGTCGGATATGAGTACCCTTGGAGGGTACAGGATCAGCCTTTCTTGTATTGTAGACCCTGGCCAGAGCCTCTCTCTTCCGGTTGGCCAGATCTATGGCCTTCCTCAGCTTATCATCGGTGATCCCCCTACCAGTCAGCTCCTCCACCAGGCCCTTGAACTTCTTTACCGCTTCAAACCACAGGTTTCTGGATATGGCGTCATCCATCTTGTGATGGAGGTGGAGGACATAGGTCGGGACGCGCTCTCCCTGGAGCTCGTATATTTTCTTTTTGCCTCCACAGATGGTCTCTCCCACCAGGAGGTCGGCCGACTGAA
>CAZKWM010000146.1:0-6286 GCA_964556405.1 uncultured Methanotrichaceae archaeon
TTTGGCCTTCTGTTCCAGCATGTTATATGTCTAGAGGAATTCCTCGGATTGCACAAGAGTGAGCTTGCTAGATACTTCGGGATTCTGTAGCCTCCACATCTCACGCCCAGCACCCGTTGTAAGATCTTCCCAGGATACCTTGGCGTTAAGTGTTGTTTTATTTGCACCGTTATCCCCCATATCCCATTTATCCATCTCGGTTATGAGATGATGCCTAGAGGATCAGTTCTTCCGGATAAGCATTCCCTAAGGCATTGCCCTTTGCTTTGAGCCGGTTTTATCTCAAGATCGTATCAGTGGTTTTAGAAACGTCGTCATATTATACTTTTGAGGAAGTTAATTCCTATGGGTGTGTAAGATGGATATTCCCAAAACCATGAGAACCATGGTCCTGGAAAGGCTGGGGGAAAAACTAAAGCTGATGGAAATGCCGGTTCCAAAGCCAGGCCCTGAGCAAGTCTTGATAAAAATCAAGGCCTGTGGAGTCTGCCGCACTGACCTTCACATCGTCGACGGAGAGCTTCCAGATCCCAAGCTTCCTTTAATCCCGGGGCACGAGATCATAGGCATAGTGGTAGATAAAGGTGAAAAGGCCAGCGGCTTTAGCCTTGGAGATAGAGTAGGAGTCCCCTGGCTTGGGTACACCGAGGGAACCTGCAGGTACTGCATGAAGGGAAAGGAGAATCTCTGCGTTAACGCCTTATTCACAGGCTACACTATCGATGGAGGCTATGCCGAGTACACAGTAGCCGATCACAGGTACTGCTTCCCTGTTCCGAAATCATATGGCGATGCCGAAGCTGCCCCTCTCATGTGCGCCGGACTCATAGGTTACAGATCCTACCGCATGATTGGCCCTGATGTGGAGCGCCTGGGAATCTATGGCTTTGGCGCTGCGGCCCACATCATAGCCCAGGTGGCGGTCCATCAGGGAAGGAGGGTATACGCCTTCACCAGGGACGGAGACGTGGATGGGCAGAAGTTCGCAAAAAGCCTCGGGGCCTTCTGGGCTGGAGGATCTGAAGAGGTTCCTCCTGAGGCCCTGGACGCAGCCATAGTCTTTGCCCCGGTAGGATCCCTGATTCCTGCGGCCTTGAAAGCTACAGATAAAGGTGGAACTGTGGTCTGCGGGGGAATACACATGAGCGACATCCCATCTTTTCCCTACGACCTTCTCTGGAATGAGCGGGTTCTCAGGTCGGTAGCCAATCTGACCCGAGAGGATGGATGGGAGTTTCTGAGGATTGCGCCTGAGATGCACGTAAAAACGGAAGTGGTCACCTATCCCATGGAGAAGGCTAACGAAGCTTTGGAGGATCTAAGGAAGGGGAGGTCCAAAGGGGCGACGGTGCTGGTGATGTCTGAGAGCTGATATGCCCTGTTAAAAATGGTCGCTAAAAATGGATAGCTAAAAAAGAAGATACCGACGGATGGCTTTTTACTTCAGGGTTCTGTTGAAGAAGACCGTCATCTGCCAGAAGGCATCTTTGGCGGGGAAGCTCTGAGATAAGTTGCCACCGTCATCCATGAACATGTGGGGCTCTCCCTGGTAGACCTTGGGCTCGAAGTATTTCCCTGAAAGGCATTCAGCTACGTAGTGTAGTTGTAGATGTCTCTAATATGGCTGTTCTGGTCGTAGGTCCCGTGGATGATGATATCATTGGGTCCTCCAGTTCATCGATTTGAGTGGCAGGAGTCGTACCATTGGCGGACCTGGTACTGTAGGGGAACCCATAAAAGGCCGCTTCCGAGCTGAACTCCTCAATCTAGGGTAGGAAGGAGCGTGGTATAACCGCCTCCTGCACAGAAGCTCGTAAGGCCAAAGACACTCTGGTTGATGTTCTGCCTAGATCTGAGATTGGAAATGCTGTCTCGGACCAGTTGCATGACGACCGCATCCGCTGGAGCTTGCTCAAAGGTCTGCCATTCGGGGGATATTACCACGAAACCTTCTCCTGCCAAGTTCTTGCTTATGGTTTTGTACACCGGATGCAGACCCGCCCAGTAAGTGCAGAAGGACTATCTCAGGATAGCTTTCAAGATGACCTCGATTACTGCTGGGGTTAGCTCTAAGGGTGGCGTTGTTTCACAGATCTATGTGAATATGTTATTTATCAATCCGCGATTTTAAGATCTCAAGAAATGTACATCCGATGTTCACTGTAAATTATAGGATGATTAATAGTAAACCTTATGGGAATCGGCTCTAATGTTAGATCTAAAATTCAATCCAATGATAAATCCCTCGCGTCTTCAGGTGATCGCTATCATTGGCCAATGAAGCCCAGATGACGCTAGAGCTGTTATTTGTAATATATTTCGCCTCTGATAACCCATAATGCAGATATCACCTTGAGATGGAAGGGGACGGAGGGAGCAACGGTTGGGTCTACTAGAGATAGGACCTGGCAGTACAACGGTTCCACTCTGGCCATGACCTGGACCGCACAAGTCGGGGGCAATGTAACCCTGGCCTCCGGCACCATCTCTACAAACAGCATAACCTGCGGAAGCTATACCGCAGAGGGCATACCTTCCGGCACCTGGTCGGCCTGAAGTAACTGCAATGGAACGGCAGGCGGGCCTTTAGGCCTGCCATTTTTATTTTAAACTTTAGACCTAAACCTCAGGGACTATAGATTCATCTGCCCTTGAATAATAAGGAATGGCAGCCACGGCGCCTATAAGCCCTGTTCCTCCCAGGATTACTTCTACTCCATTCTCGTTTGCCGCAGCCACGGCGCTCTGGTAGGTGATCCGCCCCCGCCTGCAGCTCTGGCTGTAAGGAAGCAGGGCCGATGGATCAAAGCCTCTATAGACGACCATGCCCGTCTCATCGGAGACCGAGTATATCTCTAAAAGCTCCTTGAAGTCGGAGATCATACCCCCCTCCTTGCCCGGAAGGCAGGCAAACTCGACAGCCGTGGATACACAGTTCTGAGTCTTGGTCGGCACCGGAAAGAGCTGTATCAAGGCATGGGAGATGTACCTGGCCTCGGGGCAGTCGACTTTAGCGGCGATGTTGTGGACTAGAGACCAGGTAGCTCCGACGGTCTTGGAATCAGTGTTGTCCACGCCCACGATCACCCTCTCCCGCCTGGGAACTACCAGGGTCCCCTTGGCGGCCTTGCCCCCTCCGGCCTCGGTGCAGGAATATCTCAGGACATCTCCAGCACGGCACCTGGATAGAGTGGCTCCGACCCCACCGCCCCCAAGGCCGGCGTAGGTCACCTCGACCTCATCACCGTTAATTACAACCGACTCAAAACCGGCAGACCTCTTGGAGGATATAAGCTCAAGGCCCGGGGAACCGGTCTTTACCAGGTAGCGGAACCACTCGCCTTCCGATCTCGAGCTGATCACAAGAGGCCCTTTGGAATAGTGATATCTGGCCCAGGCAGACCCGCCGTAGCAGCTGGAGCGCTCCAGGATCTCAGCCCTGTCACGCTGCGGGCTTGCTATGGCGTGGATCTGCTTGTAGACCACGACGTAAGGATCTTCTAAGGTGAGCACGGAGGGTGGCTATGACCGCTAATCTGTGATAAGGCTGCCGCTCTTCATGAATTCCCGAAGGACGACTGTCGCATAGGACCCAGCAGGCAGGAAGAACTCAAGCTCGGCAAAGTCAGGGCCAACAACATATCTAGGGGAGACCCTGAGAAGGACAGACCTCCTCAAGCCCTTGGAACCAAGCTCGGTGTTCTTATGAACCCGGAATCCCTCCAGGCGAGAGGTTTCATCTCCAAGGCCTTCGTCTTCCAGAACGGATCTCTCTATGTCGCCCTCGGGGCCAGG
Source organism: uncultured Methanotrichaceae archaeon (assembly GCA_964556405.1). Lineage (GTDB taxonomy): Archaea > Halobacteriota > Methanosarcinia > Methanotrichales > Methanotrichaceae > UBA114. Next base: position 3,796 of record CAZKWM010000146.1, read on the forward strand.
TTCAATCTTGGATTCATAGCCCAGGAGGGGTAGGGTGACATAAGCCCTCCCATGCTCCATGAGCCTGTTTATGGCATCCAGGTTATCAGCCGTCACGACTTGGAGCTTGCTGATGTCAGGAAGGTCGCCTTTGGAGAAGCACACCACGTCGCCTTCCATCGTCCTGTTCAGGGGAAGGCCGAAGCTGAGCCTTCTGCTTAGGATCCTGTTGAAAAGATAAGACTGGTAAGCGTGGACGAAGAGGCGCTTTAAGCTTGGGACCAGGACGTCGAAGGAGCTGGAAAAGTCTCCAGGATGCTCCACTAAGTAGTTGAGCATGGCTATTTCATAGTGAAGGTAACTGGGAAAATTCTTCAGAGCTTCCTTGAAATCCCTGGTCTCCCTCAAGGCCTCCCTGGCGGACCTGGTAGCCTCCAGCTCTCCTGGAAAGGGTTTGGCAAGATAAGTCATGACCGCCCCTTCGGGATCTCCCTTGACCAAGGCCTCTCCCACCAGGTGGGTGACTGGCCTAACGTCTCCGAACCTCTGGACGCCGAAGTAGTTGGGAACGCCCCTAAGCCTCGATATCTCCTCGGAGATCTTGGATAAGGTACCCCCAGAATCGGGACAGGTAAGATTCCTGATCTTTATTTTGAAGCGATTTCCCAGAAGATCGCCAAGGCCAAGAGAGCGATTGGTGCTTCCCAAGACTTTCAGGCTCATGTCCGCCAGGTGGATCTTATCTATCTCCTCGGGATTCAGGCCGGAGATGCATAGCCTCTGCCTTGTCACAGCCTTCTTGTCCTTGGTTCCGGCAAAGCTTACCCTCTTCTGGCTGATCTTGAGCTGCCTGGAAAGCTCCCTTATCAGATGGTGAGTATCCCAGTTCCTTTTCTCCACCGAGAGGATGAGGTACTTTCCTCCCTCGTAGCCCCGTTCCTCGTAGATCTCCTCCACGAAGAAGTCCTCGGGGGTCGATCTCAAGACGCCGCCGCAGCCGGGGGTGGATGTGGCGTAGTACTCTATACCTATGACTATATCAGCTTCAGGGGCCTGTATCGCGGTCATAATCAGCTCAGTATGTTCATCTCTATACTTCAGACTAAAGAAAGCTTGCCTGTAACCTTGTCCATCTGCCTGTTCAAGCCAGGCCCAATCCCCAGAGCCGTGACAGTCCCCGGAAGGATCTCAGTGAGTCCCGCATCTTGGACTATGGCTGCAGGAAGGCCTGCCTGGTCCGCCTCCTCCCTGAGCCTGAAGAGGTCCTGAACGGTTGGGACCTTGAGCACCACTTTTTTTTGACCTTCGGATTTCCAGCCCGCTACCGTCGACTTATCTGCCCGCTCCATGGCCAGGACCGCCGCATGGGCCACCTGCACTGCAAGCTTGCCCTTGGAGAGTTTCAAATCATCACGAATCACTATGCACTGCTTGTACTCCATCCGAAATGACCTCGGCTTTATGAGATATAAACTCCAGGTACAGAAACATCAGCGATAGATACTCCATCAACGGAATTCTTTTTAAGAAAAGAAAAGAGGCTTTCCCTAAATTAAGCCTCTTTGGTCGTAACCTTGACGCAGACAGGGCTTTTAGCGATGTTGCCCATCTTGGCGCCCACCAGGTTCTCCAAGCCCTTCTCGGCGGCGATATCCAGAATTCTCTGGGTGACCACGCCATCGAAGACCACGCTTGCGACGTCCCCGTTGGACTCCTTGAGCTCCCGGGCCAGATCCCTGACAGCGACCTCCTTTAGGACATTGTGTCCCCTGTCAAAAAGCCTAGCAGAGAGGGTTCCATCCAGCTCTTCCACGTGCTGCCTGAACCACTCGACTGGGGGCTCGGGCTCAGGTACGGCCTTGATCTCCTCGATGACGGGCTCAGGGGCTGCGGCTGCCGCCACCTCTGCCCTTATGTCCCTGACCTCCCTGGTATCCCTAACATCCCTGACCATGGACCTGGGCACGATCCTTCTCGGGCCAAGGGACTCGGTAGTCCTCTCAGCAGCGTTCCTGATGCAGACGGGCTTCTCACGAATGAGACTCTTTCTCTTGGCTGCCAGCTCCCTGCGTCTTCTCGGTTGGCTATTGAGCTTGTACTGGTCCAGTACCTGCTCCACGGGGATTTTCTGGCGCAGCGATCTGACAATCTCCTTTTGAGTGAGGTCCTCGACGCTCTTTCCCTCGGGAGCCCTGGCAACGTAATCGATATCTGCGACCTGTAAAAGCTCCTTGACTATGAGCTCCCCACCCCGATCTCCATCGGTGAAGGTGGTCACGACCTTCTTGGCGCATAGATCGGCGATGGTTGGGGGCACATTGGTTCCGCCCACGGCCACGGCATTCTTGATGCCGTACTTGAGGAGGTTCAAGACATCTGCCCTGCCTTCTACTACAAGAATGGCGTCGGAATCCAGGACATTGGGGCCTGACGGCAGCTTGTCGGGGCCTATATGAGTGATCTCCTCAACCCTGACGCATTGCTTTATCTCCTCGGTGATCTCCTCGGTCTC
>CAZKWM010000147.1:0-6272 GCA_964556405.1 uncultured Methanotrichaceae archaeon
AGCCCTCCACAGAAAAAGTTGATATGATACGTGCTCTAACTTAAGATGAGATGCCGAACTTTAATGTCCTGCTGGAAGGCGCCTGGCTAGTCAGAGATGTCAAGACCGTAGACGATGCTATAGGCGTCGCCATATCTGAAGCAGGAAAGAGGCTCAATCAAAAAAAGATGGAGTATGTGGATGTGGAGGTAGGCCAGTCCTCCTGCCCTGAGTGCGGCGAGGAGCTGGATGGGGTCCTCCTGGTGGCAGGCACAGCCCTGGCGGGAATGCTCTTTGAAATAAAAATCTTCAACGCCGAGGGCGAGGAGCATGCCGGAAGGATTGCCAAGTCCATGATAGGTAAGGCTCTGGGATCCATACCTCTGAGAGTGGTGGAGGTAACCAAGATAGATTAGACTTGATTCCAAGTATGATTTTATCAGTTGTTGGTCATATAAATGATAGGGCAGGTTTTTAGGAATGCTCGAACAAGGGATTTTATATAACTGAGCCTATCCCTAAACCCTCCATAAAATAAGACAAGAGGCTAGTTGGACAAGACCTAGATAGGATCTCTCTAATCGCTCGTACCGTGGATAAACCTTTCTAAAAGCCTCTATCCAGCTGAAAACCCTCTCTACTACGCTTCTTCTGGCATAATCTTCATTATTAAGTCTAAGTGGCCTTCCAATCTTCGAATTTTTCCTATATTTTTATTAAATATTATATATAAATTGTCTGGAGTGGTATCAATACCAAATTTGGCACGTCCCCGATTGAAGCTACACGCAGATGCCTGGGCATGGAAAACCAAACTGTCACGGGTCGAGTGCCATGGAAGGCACGAGGCTATACTCTGGTAGGTGGAGGAAGTCACTGTGCTAAATTCAGGAGAGCTACCAAGCCAAAGCCTAAGATAATCGCGCCTGAAATTCTGTTTAACCACCGCGGACTATGGGACTTGAACTTTTTCCGGAGCACATTAACACCGCAGCACAACATAAGAAACCAAGCAGATGTGCCAAGGAAAATACCTAGGACCAAGGCTATTGCCGCTCCGAAGTTTCCACCAGTGTTTGCCAAACCCAGACCAGCGAATTGTGCTACAAAAGAGAGGATGGTAATGGGATTAGTGAGAGTTAGTAAAAACATCGAGGCATAAGCGCCAGTTAAGCCGTATCCTTTGCTTAAGGCTGCTCGTTCAGCAGGTTTTGATAGCAAAGTCTTGACACCTAAATAGCAAAGAAATAAACCACCGATAAGGCGAAGCCATGCTTGTTGATTAATCAAGATACTTGAGATGAAGGTTAATCCAAATCCTGCAATACACCCATATATCGCATCGACACTCGCCGCTCCCAGGCCGGAAACGATGCCGGTTAGGCGACCTTCATCTAGGGTCTGGCGTATACACAGCACGCTGATGGGCCCCACAGGTGCGGCAATAGAGATGCCCATGACAAATCCTTTAAGTAGGAAGGCAATATCCATTCGAGTAATCCTAAAGACCTACCTTTGAGACTTATACAATCATACCTGATCAAGCTTCGCTAAAGCTTCTTCTGCCTCTTTTCTAACGCTGCTGTCCCTATCCTTAATGGCCCTCTTCAAGGGATCGACAGCCCTTTTATCTCCTATGTTACCCAAAGCATAAGCAGCCATGGCTCTGACGTAGCTGGCTTTGTCTCCCAGGGCCACAATCAAGGGATCCACGGCGGTCTTACCTATACCTACGATTCCCTCGGCTGCCTTCTTCCTCTGGCTCCTGTCCTTATCTTTGAAGGTTTCTATAAGCTGAAAAGCCTTCTTTCCTTCCGGACCTCTGGTTAGCTCTCTGCTTAGCTCCCAGCTCGTTCTGGGCTGGGACCTGGACACTACTTTCTTTGCCTTGGATAAGCTTCTGGCCGAGACCTGATCGTTATAGGGCGGGAATGAATTGGCAGAGACATTCCCTCTATTCCACTTCCCTTCTTTGGCCAGCACCATCTTCTTGCACTGGGCCGGGTCTGCGACGTTAAGCTCCTCCCTCACCCATTCGGGCAGGTATTCCCTGACCGACCCAAGGCCACCCTGGCCAAACCTCCTATCGCAGAAGAGGAGGACCCCCAGCTCGGACTCAGCCCTGATCACCCTGCCTGCTGCCTGGAGCCCGCGGTTGATGGCAGGCAGTATGTAGGCTATGAGATTCCCTTCCTCGCGGCCGTATTTTCTGGTGAAATAGGCGATGATCTCTTTCTGTATGTCGTCGTAAACGCCCAGAGGCAGGCCTACCACTGCAACGCCATGGAGGGCCTCGCCTTTGTAATCTATGCCCTCGGCAAGCTTTCCTCCACAGACACCTAGAAGGACGCCGCCTCCCCTGGTACCCTGGGCAAAGAACTTGCCCAAGAGGTCGGGCACCTCATCGGAGTTCCTGGGCTCGATAAAGAGCATCTTACCTACACCTTCTGCCGAAGCGTTGCAAAGCTCCATATAGCTGTTCATCATGGAGTAGGAGGTGAAGAAGGCGGCCACGTTTCCCGGGACTCCTTCTATCAGGGATTTTAGATAGCCGGAAATCTCCTGCCTGTTGCCAGAGTCATCCCTCGAACCTAGCTGGGTTGTGGCCTTGTTTGAGGCAATTAAAAGCCTGTTTTCTTTGGGGAAAGGATTGGGAATGCTGATCTTTACGGCCCTACCTTCCTCTCCTAGGAAGTAGAGCTCATAAGCATCCAGGGGCGAGAAGGTTCCGCTGAGCATCACCGTAGCGTTGATGTTGTCAGTGATCTTCCTTATCACCGGCGCAGGATCGATCTTGTTGACCTCCAAGCTTGCCCACTTTCTATCACCGCTTCCTGTAACTGTAATCTTTTCTATGTAGGAGTCGTCTCCTTGTGCCTGCTCCACGTCCCTCAGGAAGAGGAGGACCTGAGCGAGGCTCGGCTCCAGATCGCCCTGAAGGTTCTCATTCTCCCCTTCGGCAAGGTTTAGCTCGGCCACGGTCACAGCCACGTCTGAGAAGTAGGACAGGGCATCATCTATGTCATCTATGCCCTCGTAAAGGAAGGTCCTGAAGATGTCTGAATCAAGAAGAGCCTCACCTTCCTGCATCCTGGCCTGGCGACTTAGTATGAACTTTTTTAGCCTGGGTAATAGAGTCCTGATGATCTTTATGCCCTCTTTTCTCCAGGAGGACTCATCCCTGGACTCGTCTAGCCTGGCCTGGCCTAAGGTCTTCTCGAATTTATCGACCTCTTTTTCCGCCAGCTCTACGTTCCGCATGGTCAGGAGCCTGGAGTTCATGGATCTAACAGCATCCCCCAGGTTGTGGGCCTCATCCACTATCAGGGTAAGGTTCTCCGGCTCCAGCTCTAGCCACTGGAATATGATCCCCTGGAAGTCGGGGGAGAAGAGGTGGGAGTAGTTCATCACCACTATATCGCTGCTCTTGGCATAGAGGCTCATGATCTCATAGGGGCAGAGGCCTTCGCAGGCGTCAGAGAGTTTATCGGGCGACGTAACCTCTTTTTTTAAGCCTTCTACGACCTCCAGGGCCGCATTGGACCTTCTGAAGTAGACCTTGCCGTTGAGCTCAAAGGCCTCCCGGCTCCTGAGGTAGTAAGGGCAAAAGGTTCTGTAGCCTGGCTCCTCTTCAGGTACGGTATCCTGGGATGGATCGTATACATCTCCGCGACCTTTGATGAGCCGAAGCCTGGATTCGACATAGCTTTTGGTCCACTCCCTCAGCCTTGAGCATCCAGCATAGACGCTCTCGCCCTTGAACTCACATCCAATGGGGCAGACCTTCTGCTTTCCCACCATATAGGAGACCTCAGGCTTGTGCCTGGTCTTAGACCAGATCTTGCTTATCTCGTCAGTGTAGATGCCAATTTGAGAGACGGTCCTCACAGCCACGATCACCTTTCCTGGGGCTGCAGCCAGGGCTGCGGATATGCAGCTGGTCTTGCCAGTGCCTGTCGGGGCATCCACCATGAGGACGCTGTTCTCCCCCTTTCTCACGGCATCGTAGACCGCGTCTAGCATCTTGTCCTGGTGAAGCCTCAGTGAATCGTAGGGAAAGTAGTCCAGGTACACGCAGGTGATGTTGTTTTGATTTGAGATAAAGGCTACTGCAGGAGGCTCCTTCTGCCACGCGGGAGAGGTCCTTTTCCTGCTGGAAAGCTGCCTTTTGTCTCGGAGCGGAAAAGTTCAAATCGAAACAGTTAGGATTAAGATTAAATGGCAATGAAGGTGGGATAATGAAGGGAGTTGTGGCAGTATTAGCTCTGATAGTAGGCGTATCTGTGGCGGCCTCGGGAGCAGGCTCTATAAGAAATATGGATCTGGCAAAGGATCTTCATCAGGTATCGATCCCTGATGCTGGTAGCTTTGAGAGTAAGCTGGCAAACGCCCTCAAAGATGTTCATCCTGCTAAGGGCCTGATATCACAGTATGGTAATATTGAAGGTAATAGTAATAACACCAATCAAGACTTGAGCGCAAGACAAGGGAACTTAAATAGCCTGTATCAATCTCAAAACAGCAGAGCATTGTCCAATGCCTCTTCACCAATAGGAACTCTGGTAAATGGCAATTCCACTAATGGACCTATAGCAAATGGCACGTCTACCAATGAAACCTTGGATAATAGAACCTCCATGAATAGGACTGCCATAAATCAGTCATCTTTAAACTCCTCGACGTTGGGTTCTTCGGTCGACTATCCAGCATTAAGATCCTCTCCATCCTCTATTAGCACTGTAGGCGCCGGAGGTATGGCAACCATCTCAGATGATGCATCAGTCTCCACTAATGCCATTGGAGCTGAAGATAAGGGCACTTTCAACGGCTTCTGGATCATGGATGCCAATAAAGGTGGCATAGGCAAGGCGAAGATAAAGTCTCATACTTACCTCTCCGGCGGCTTCAACGTGGATAAGACGGTCAAGTTCTCGGATAGATGATCCAAGCAGGCATGTCCACCTTTGCTTTTTCTCTTAGGGGGCCCATCCTGATTGCATTCATCTTTCTGGCACCATGGGTCTCAGAGGCATCAGGGATAGTAGCATCAGAAGACTCGGATGGATCCTTCGGTGTTGATTGGAGCAAGACCTACGGAGGCAGCTACGGTAATGGCGTCTGGTATCTCCAGAAGGCAGTCGATGGCGGCTACATCTTGGCCGGCTACACCTGCTCCAGGGGCGAGGGCGGCGATCTGTGGATGATAAAGACCGGGCCCTATGGCGAAGCGCAGTGGAACAGGATCTACGGCGGATCTAAGGAGGAGGTTGGCTACTGCGTCAACCAGACCAGGGACGGAGGCTATGTAGTTACCGGCACTACAGAATCCTATTCTTTAGGCGGAGAGCGCCTATGGCTCTTGAAGGTTGATCCCTCTGGCAAGAAGGAGTGGGACAGGGTCTTTGGAGGCTTTGTCTCCTCATCCGGGGACGGAGGCTGGTCCATCTGCCAGACTGTGGACGGGGGTTATATAATGACCGGTTACACCAGGTCCTATGGGGCCGGAGGTAAAGATCTATGGCTCATAAAGACCGACTGCCTGGGCAGGACCAAATGGCAAAAGACCTTCGGCGGAATCAGGGACGATGTGGGCATGTCGGTGATGCAGACCACTGATGGAGGCTTTGTTGTAACTGGACGGACGGCCTCCTTTGGCTCCAGCGGCGATGACCTGTGGCTCATCAGGACCGATTCATCTGGCAGAGAGATTTGGAACAAGACTTATGGCGGTCCCAAGGACGATACCGGCTTTCAGGTCGTGGAGGCGGACGACCCGAAGGGCACTGGTTTTGTAGTCGTTGGAAGGACCGAGGTTACCAGAAACAAGAGGGCCCTGATATTGAAGGTCGATGGAAACGGCAGCAAGGTATGGGAGAAGACCTTTGAGGACGGTACGGTGGGGATATCCCTTCAGAGATCTGAGGATGGAGGCTTCGTCCTGACTGGCCGGAAGGATTCGACAGGAAAGGATGGCTGGGCTGCTAAAGTGAGCGCTTCTAGTGAGATGGAGTGGGAGATGACCTTTGGAGGTGCAGGAGATGACACCGCTACCTCGGTCGTTGCAGATGGCGAGGGATGGGTTGTGGCCGGGATCACCAACTCCTATGGAGATGGTGCTGAGGATGCCTGGCTGGTTAGGATTGATCCAGGCCATCAGAAGGAGAAGGCTGCTGAGTATAGGCTCAAGGCTGATAACAGCAGACTGGAGTACGAATATGAGCCAGGACAGGGATCTGGTCAGGGATACGTCTTAGCTCCATTATCTGGGGCGAAGCTGCCGGAAGATGTAGACT
>CAZKWM010000148.1:0-4355 GCA_964556405.1 uncultured Methanotrichaceae archaeon
TAAAATCGCATGGTCAACCCTTTCTCCTAGTGCCTCTTGAGCCCTTATTTCAGCAAATCATAACGAAGGGCCTTAAAACTCTTTTGTGATGAGTGCTTTAATTATCACATTTAGATCATGAACCTTAGTGTGTTAGATAAAATTGCTCCACTTCCCAGCCTGATATAGAGCTTATCCTGAAACTATAACTAATAGCATCAGCGTTATTTAATCAGTGGCCTATCCACTTGATGCTTTTAAGATAAGGTAGATCGGGCTTCCGTCCAACCTCAACCGCTTTAGGGATCCAGTGATCATTTCTCTTTCCGGTCCGCTGGATGAACCCTAGGGGATTTACAGCGAACCTGGAAGGAATCGTTTGTATGAAGGAATAATTATCAAGATCCTGGATATCCTCGGTGAGGAACCTGATTCCTTGGGATCTCCGTACCGATACGTATTTCTCCAAGTCCTTGATCTCGGAGGCAAAGGCCTCCAGGCGAGTGTCCGGAAGGCTTACGGTCTTGGGAGCGATAGTTGACCTCTTGAAAAGGATTTTCGCCCTTGAGCCTAGATCTGGCCAGGAAGTCTGCAGAGCGGAAGCTGGATGAGCCTGTAACTTTGAGAACGCACGTCCTTAACTCCGAATCCTGGAAGACTCCGTACTGATTGTCACCATTTGGGGGCCGCCCCACCAGGCCATCGAGCCCCAGGGCTTTTCTCTGAGAGATGATCAGGGCCATCTCCTTTCTAAGAAGATCATCACCATCGATTAAGCCCTTCACTGGAAGGGATATACAATGCATAAGAGTTTGAAATCTTCCGTTCCCATCGCCTCAGCATACTGCTCGCAGCCTGGAGGTATGAGCACCGCCTGGCCAGGCCCGGCCATGGAGGCTTCCCCTGTCATGTGGATTATGCCCTTTCCTTCCAGGACAAAATAAACCTCCGATGGCTCCCTCAAGGTGTGAGGCTTGGAGACCGTCTCAGTCTTTAAGATTGCATAGGCTATGCTGTAGGAAATGCCCAGATCTTCCCTGGCCGGGTGCATGAGTTCTCAAAGGGAGGACCCCTATCCATGGCCTCGAAGAACATGCAATTTTTAATGTCCCTGATGATCTTGGAGCCATGGATGGGCTTCGCATGGTGTTATGCTTGCTGTGATTCCCCCTGTTTATCCCTTTATTCATTAATGGCTTTCTTAGATTCATCCCATTGATGAGGAGCTATTATAAGAGGTCATGCTGCTTGATCTTCCAACCGATACCATGCTGATGGAGCTGCTGGAGCTTAAAGTTCCACCAGATGCTGATCCCTGGCCTACCTTAACTGGTGTCTAGGTTGATGGTTTATAGGCGTCTGAATCAGTGGATCTAGTGGAATCCGATCCTACAGCGGCATCTTCGTTGGCATCTTTTCTGTATGTATCTGAATCTGATGCAGCGTCGTATGATTCTTGGGAATCCTCAGAGTTATCCGCGGTTGAAGATGATATCCCCTTAGGAGCAGTGCCTGACGCATCTCCTGACCAGCTAACCTCCGTGGAAGAGTAGGACGTGTAGCTCCCTGTGGTCTCGGGGTCTAAAGAGAGGTCGAGCTTATACAGGTCCAGGCTTCCCACGGGCATCAACGCTAGGCTCAGCCTCTTCCCGTCGAGAGAGCCACTAGCAGTGACCTTTTGGATTCCATCATTGCTCTCCACGGTGACGGAGCCCATGATGGCCTCCTTGTTCTGTATCAGATCCAGGCCCAGGTGTCTTGATGTTTTACCCTGGAGGTCGAGAGACCAAGCTCCGGTAACATCGATACCTGCTGCCATGGCATTTGAGCCCTCTTTTCGTTTAGTCTTTGAGCTATCCCTAGTCTGGGTATCGGTATCCTTGGGCTCCTGGAGAGCTGCTTCATTGGTCGTGTCATCGGTAGTGTCGGTAGTATCAGAGATGGTTTCATCAGCTAGCCCCACTGCCCAGCTCTTCGGGCGTAGGAGTTCCTAGGTTCCTGGAGGGACCGCTAAAGGTATCGTATAATGGATTATCCTTGGTTATGACCCCGGCATCCTTGGCCTTCTGAACTAGCCCTAGGTCCAGGGGCATGGACATAGTCTCGCCCACGAAACTGGCATCGAGAAAATCGGCGTGATCTTCGGCCAAGAGAAAGGCCATGAGGGCTAAGAGTAACGGTATTCTGCATTACATACATTCACTCTCCAGGGATTAACCGTTGCTCTACGCCTTTATAATTCCTTAGGTTAATATATCAGCGGTAACAATTTACTGCTTCTTGACCTCTTGCCCTATAGAGAAGGCTTTTCCAAGGAGCTTGCCCAGGCCATAGTATTTTCCGACAACAGGAGCGAAGGTCATGGGCTTCAACTTCTCTATATCGGGCATACCGTCATCGCCCAGGATGGAGTCGTCGGCCTTAACGTCCATTATCTCTCCCACAAAGAGGGTGTGAAGGCCTATCTCCATGGCCTGGATGAGGTTGCATTCCAGGACCAGAGGGAACTCGTCCACGTAAGGTGCATCCACCAGGTCGGCTTTGATGGGGGTGAGGCAGGCTGTGGCGAACTTGTCCTCGTTCCTGCCCGAGGCCAGGCCCATGTAATCGGCTTGCTTTACCCTATCTTCTGGAGGAATGCTGACCGTAAAGGCGTTCCTCTCCATAATATTGCCGTAGGTGTAGGTGGCCTTTCTGAGTGAGATGTTGAGGCAAGGGGGCTGGGAGCAGCATATGCCTCCCCAAGCGGCTGTCATGGCATTTGGCCTGCCCTCTTTGTCGTAAGTACCGACTACCAGGACCGGGGTTGGGTATATCAGGGTTTTAGCCCCTAAAGATCTCTTCACTTTAACACCTCATGGTAATGTTTGGTCCCCTGGCCTCAAATAGGTTCCTAATTAGAGGGAGTGATTGCCAGTAGTTTCTTCAACGAGTTCAGGGGAGTTCCTGGAATAGTTCCAGGTCTTTACCCCCTATCATGATTCTCCTGGGAGGATTCTTCGGGCAAGAGCTTTCTTGCCATGGCTCGACAGTAGCTCATAGCTGAACACCTTTTGCCAAAGACCTTAACATCGGCATGGACGATGGCAGAACGAAGATCGTCGGAATCGGTGGCTATGCCTGCCCTTCCTATCTTCTCTGCGAAATGGGCATCTTTGCCTGCAGTCATCCCAATCCTCAGTTTCCTGGCGAGGAGGAAGGCTTTTTCATTGCACTCTTCAAATAGGCACCTTGAGTTGAAGACCTCCATGGCTTCGACTGGCTTTGCCTCACTTTCGGTAGGCTTTACTGCCGATCCTCTCATGCGATCGGAAGGATGTGGTATCACGGCCAGGCCACCCTGTTCTTTTATTTCATGGATCGCCTCAAGAAAGTATCTATCAGTAGATTTGACCCAGAAGATAAATCTGAAACTTTTATTTTTTATAGACTTACCTTTTTCCCTAATAGCGCTTACTAAGCTTCTAGAGGGCATTTGTGTGGGCGATTCAATGAGGAAGGTTTAACACGAGATGCTATTATTTAGCACGTGGCTGATCACGAGGACTAGAGGCTCATAGAGAGCCCTGACAAGGACCTAAGCAATATGGAACTCGCTATTAAAGAGCAAAAGCTGGCAACAGAAGCTAGAAAAGACAGATGCACAAGGTGCCTGTCGAGAATAGAGACGGCAAAGCCCGAGCTAAGGCACTCGTATAAGCTCGATGCCTGGGTGGAAAGTAGGATACGAGGAAGGGGTAAAAGGTAAAGCCCTTATTCTTATCCTCATCGCTGTTTTTCTACTATCACTGACTTTCATCTTCGGTTATTTCTGAGAATTCTGAAAATATATTTGCCCTGAGAAAACTTTTCTCTAGAGCCTTGTTAAGGGATCTACCAAAAAAGACTTTGGGGGTTGGCCATCCTTTCCGCTATCCTCAACTTTTACATCCATGGGTCCATGTCTGCTTGAGTCTGCCCTCCATGAGAAATGCGTACTATTAAGTTCCATTCTGGTCACAGGGTCGTAATACTGGAGATCCCAGGAATCATTTCCATAGGAAGCATTTATGGCCACGGCATGAGACCTCCACCTGAAAATCTCTACCTGAGGCAGCTTATCCGCTGCCTGCAGGGCCTTATCGAGGTCTTTACCGAGAGAGGTTACATTCAGGTCCAGATAGGATGCGTTATTCTCTCCCATACCGGTGAGGATGTTATACTTCTGGATGTTTGTCCTGCCGCCCTCCTGATAGACGGCAAAGCACTGGAAGAGGTCGTGTTTGGGGTAGGTCATTATCCTCAACTCCCTGGGATTAGGATCTGTCAGGTCTGAATCCGATCCCTTCAGTATCAGCTCTCTCATAGAGCGTTCATCTCCATCTTTGCCATCTATT
>CAZKWM010000148.1:4455-6226 GCA_964556405.1 uncultured Methanotrichaceae archaeon
GGCTGACGACGGTCATTACTCCTTCGGTATAAAAGAAGACTTCGGCCGACCACCTGGCGTAATCCAAGGGAAAGAGGGGAGGGATGCCCCTGGTGGTGAGGTAGTCTAGGAACAGGTGTGAGAGCACTCCGATATAGGCCAGTATGGCAGTTCTACCTGAAACTAAGGGCTCAAAGTCGACGAACCTTCTGATTCTCTATCTTTGACAGGCTCGTAAGATGCCAGGCGGAGGATGGCCAGGGCTATGAAGACGCCGAAGAAAAAGGTATGGGTAAATCCCCTGTGGGTTATCAATAAATAGTTGGGGTAGAAGTAGCTGATCCAGACCAGAAGGACATCGAAGTCGGGTGCTATCCATCCTAGGACCAGGACAGTTAAATCCCGCTTATTTAGCCTCAAGATGCTGCCTACCAGGTACGGCAGCAGATCATGGGTGAAGTGATCCATTAGCAGCCATAACAATGGTAGGGCTTAAGCACTTTTGGTACCTTCGCATCTTTTTGTCTTAAGATAACCTATTTTTTGCCAGCATCTCCTGGCTGATGAGGTACCTTAAAACCAACAGCGATAATATATCTATCCATAATTTTAAAAGCCATGTGAACGGATGCTCCAGGAAAATAAAGACCTCCACAAAGAGGATCTGAATTAAGACTGATATCCTAAAAAGGCGATATGACTCTAATCTGTTGCTATGTATCTTAAACACTCCAGCCAGGGCAAGGATGGCGGCCAATGACACCGATATGATGCCGCCGAAGTTGGCCAAGGAAATGGGAGGAAGCCTCGCTTCAAAGAGCAGAGGGTAAAGTACGACCGCAGAGTTCAGGAGCAGAGAGAAGAAAGATAGGATCACGGAGAGCACAATTATCAGATTAGTAAACCAGCTCCTCTTAGCCAGGTCCTAGTAACGCCTGCACAGATGAGCCTTAGTAACCGTATAGAGGTTAGGCCCAGGTACTGGCACCAGCTGTACATTATACAGAAGCTGCTTGAGGGATTCCACTACCGGGTCCTGAGTATTAGCCTTATCCAGCAGCCACATGGCCCTCTGCTACTCTTCCACGTCCATGTCGTGGAGAAAACAACCTTCCTCGGTCAGGCTCCAGGGCGTTGACCAGCCGCGCCTCTTCAGAGAGCCAAGGAATGTGATTGATGTACTGTATGCCCTGATAGAGACGGACAAAGGTGATGTAGATTATGGCCACCGCTGGCTGGAAGAAGTAGTTGTTGTCCCCGGTTAGGAATTTTCCGACTTCGTCTATGAAGGCGCCAAAGCCGAAACCGCCCAGGGTGGCTGCCATATATCTCGCTGAGGGATTCACGAAGGCCAAAAGAACGATAAGGTCCGCCAGCATGAAGGGTCCGCCCAGAAGGGCGTGGGCTATGTGCAGGCTTCTGGGGCTGAGCTTGGGATAGCCTGTGAGGCTCAGAAAGGCGCGGATCAATAGAACGGAGGATACCCCTGTGACGAAGAGGACCTCCATTAGGTTGGCGCCTTCTTTATCCCTGATGGTCTGGTCGTTGACGTGGACCATTCCCGTATCCAGGGCCTGGGCAATCCTCCTGGCGCGCTCAAGGTTACCCGACTGCACCGAAGCTGCCAGGGCCGAGACGGGTTTCATTGGAGATGCTGATGGCATCTTTATCCGTCTCGAACCTTATGATGGGCGCTATAGGCCCAAAGGTTTCATCGGCGGCAGCAGGCATATCAGGCTCCACCTCTGATAAAACAGTAGGCTCTATGAAGAGGTCGTTATATCCCCCGCCT
>CAZKWM010000149.1:0-2177 GCA_964556405.1 uncultured Methanotrichaceae archaeon
GTCGAAGGCCGGGGTGCCGGGGCGCCTGGAGAACTTGGTGACATTGACCTTGTCGAGAGAGGCCTCCTTTATCAGGGTGCAGGTCTCCGAAAAATCCTCCTCCGTCTCTCCGGGAAAGCCGACGATGATGTCGGTGGTGATGGATATATCCGGGAAAGCCCTTCTAAAGCCTCCGATCACCTCCTGGAAGTCCCGGGCGGTGTATCCCCTGGCCATGGCTTCCAAAACCCTATCCGAGCCCGATTGGAGGGGCAGGTGGAGGAACTTGTAGACCTTCTGGCTATGGAAGGCTTCCAGGAGCTCCAGAAGCATCTCCCTGGCCAGCCCTGGGTTCATCATTCCAACCCTTACCATGAACTTCCCCGGGACCTCACAGACCCTGGTGATGAGATCAGGCAGGCTCGATCCAATGTCCTGGCCGTAGGCCGTGGTGTCCTGGGCAGAGAGCTGGATCTCGACTATGCCCTCTCTGGTCATGGCTTGGACCGACCTGGCTATATCCTCAGGGTCCCTGCTCACCAGGCCGCCTCTTGCTTCTCTGACCAGGCAGTAGCTGCACCTTCCCCTGCATCCCTCTGCCACATTGATGATACCGCAGAGGTCGTTTTGGGTGGTTCCAGGTTGGGAAGCAGGGATGATTGGATGGGCTCTTTCACCGAGATCCTTTTTATCCCGGGCCTTACCCCGATCCTTTTCTCCCAGGCCATAGATTAACTCCAGGACCGAGGACCTGGAGAGGATTCCCATCACTCTGCCAGTTCTGAGGCCTTCTAAGATCTCTGATCTCGCGGCCGGAAGGCAGCCCGCTACGATTAGCTTTTTTCCCTGAAGCTCGTTTAGCCTCTTTAAGATCTTTCTCTCGGTCTTCTCAGTGACTGCGCAGGTGTTGACTATGATGAGGTCAGCCTCCTCCAGGCCGGAGGGACTGTGGCCCGCCTCCATAAGAGCCTCAGAGGCCTCCCTGGAGTTGCCCAGATTGGAGGTGCAGCCAAAGGTCTCTATGTAGAATCTCACTTATGCCTCCCCACACCTTTCCATCTCCTCCCTTCTTTCCTGGTAAATTCCAACCAGTATCCCCATAACCGCCGGCGCCAGGAAGAATCCGCCAATTCCCGCTACCAGGGCTCCTCCGAAGAAGGAGAGCATGACCAGGAGAGGGTGCATGGAGGACCTAGCTGAGACCAGGTAGGGCCTTATGAAGATCTCCGATGGTATGTATATCAGGGCCGAGGCGGTTATGAAGAAGATTAAGGCATCGTTGGGGCCCATGGTCAGGTATCTGAAGACGGTTACGGGAAGGATGACCACCCAGGCGGTGAGAACTGGCACCATGCCCGATATGAAGACGAGGCTGGCCAGGGCTAAGGGCCTGGGGATGCCGAAGGCATAGAAGACCAAGGTTGATAGGAGGCTGCCCACGATGGAGGTATATATGCTTCCTACGAAGATACCTGAAAGGATCCTGTCTATCCTGGCGGTGTATCTGACATAGGCATCTGCATCCTCCCTGGAGAGAATGATTGCAGCCGATCTTTTCAGCTTCTCTCCATCCAGGAGGAAGAAGTAGCAGACGGGAATAGATAGGGTGAAGTTGATGATGCCGAGGGTCACCGATCTTCCCAGATCCATGACTGGAATGGATGCTGCTATGGGGGCTGCTATGCCTGCGGCGTTGTTGATGCCCTCTGCCAGGAGCTCGTGGACGGCAGGGGAAACCGGGCGCGTGGAGGCCAGGGATTGGAGGTAAAGGGTGATGCTCTCCTGGTGCTTTACCAGCCATATTGTCTGGTTGGCGATCTCTATCAGCCCCAGTCCCAGCACTATAAAGATGGGGATGATGATGACGGTAGTTGCTAGAAGAGCGCCAAGTCTCCTGTGGGATTTGATGCGATCCCTGATGGGTCTTCCAACGTAGGCAAAGACGGTGCCTAGGATAAGGCCGTCGAGGAAGGGGTAGAGGAAGTATATGATCAAAATTAGGGCTGGTATTATCACCAGTAGGGCTTCTCTGTGCTCATAGCACCAATCCTTGACTGAAGATCTGGAGGGCTGCACCGGACTTATGTTCGCCTTAGATAATAAAAAAGGTTCTGGCGGCAGGATGAGCTCCGGCGGTTAGGTGAGGAGCTTGGAATCCTCCAGCATCCCCTGGAGCATCTCCAGGCTCTTCTCCGGGC
>CAZKWM010000149.1:2277-6190 GCA_964556405.1 uncultured Methanotrichaceae archaeon
GGCTCTTCTCCGGGCATGAGCTCTGCTCCAGGACCCAGGCCTTAAGCTTTCTTATGGGCCTTTGAGAATCTATTATTTCCCCTGCCCTTTCCACCCCCCTCTCTGAGGCTCGAGGCGCGGCCCGAAATGTACAACACGGGGGCCGCATTGGCGCAGACCATATCCCTCCGGGGACCTCTATCCACGGCTCTCTCTGCTAGCTTATGCCTGGCCTCCATCTTCTCGGATAGAATAATTTTCTCTACCCCTCTCTGCCTTGCCAGGAGGGCGTGGATGACTCCAGTGGGCCTCCCCCCTCCCCCGATGATGAGCACAAAGTCGTCCCTGGAGACTCCGGCCAGGTCCTGGGCGTTGATGAAGCATCCCAGGGGCTCGGCCAAGGTGACCTCTGAAGAATTGGCTACCCTTGGGCAGGATATTTAGGCCCTTTGTGAGGCTCTCACGGGGCAGGGCCATCATCTCCTCAAAGCCTCCATCTTGGTTGAATCCCAGGATGCTCATGCCCTTGCACTGGTTATCGTGGCCTTTGAGACACGGCCTGCAGCTGCCGCAGGCAATCCCCTGGCCCAGACCTGGATCATTGCATCCTCCGGCGCCTCCAGAACCCTTCCTACGATCTCATGGCCCATCACCCTCAGGTAGGCTAGGTCCCTATTCCCTGCAGAAAGGATCTTGATGTCTGTACCGCAGATGGAGCAGGCTTTAACCTTAAGGAGAGTGGCCCAATTCTGGGGCTATAGGATCAGGGATCTCTTCCACCTCCATGATCCCGGGGGACCTCAGGACCGCAGCTCTCACTTGGGCAGCTCCACAGAGGCCAGGACCCTGTCCGACTCCTCGACTATCTGCTGTTGGGTGACTCCATAGAGGCTGGCGGCCAGGACTGCCCCACCCATGCCCACGCCCTCCTTGACATAACCCTGGGCGTAGATCTGAACTGGCGGAAACTTGGAGTTCTCCAGGCCCGGATCGGAGTAATAGTAAGTCCAGCTGGTCTTTTCCACTATCTCTACAAAATTGGCGCTCTTATCTTCGACGATGTATTTAGTAGTTGCAATGGATATGTCGCCCTCCAGTCCCAGGGCCTTGCATATGGCTAGGACAACAGCCATCTGGGTGCCGCCACATAGGACGACTTTGGTCCCTTTGAGGCCCTTGACCAGGCCTGCGGCGCAGGGCATCATGGGGTCTCCAAGCTCTGTGATGGCCTTTATGGGGTCACTTTTGAGGCTTCCAATGGTAACTCCTGCCCTCTCCATGGCCTTTTTTACAGTTGTTTGCTTGAGGCTCACCGGGTTTTCGGCAAAGCTGCTGCTGACGTTACCCTCGTACCCCAGGGCCTTCATGACAGCGAGAGCAGTGGTGGTGCCTCCGGCTATGGACTCGCCTATGAAGACGCAGTCCGAGAGAGTGGCAAGCTTCTTTCCCAGGCTTGTGGCTCTCTCGAAGATCCCATGGGCATCGGGAACGGCTACGGTCTTGCTGATATCGCCTCCAGGAGATCCGCCTAAGTCGGCGTAGGGCACGGCGGGCTTGATTCTCAGGCCGCTGGCCACGAATAGGGAGGGAATGCCTGAGAGGTTCAGGGAGGCTTTGGTCACAATGGCCGGCGTCGGGGAGCCCCCGGGAGCCTCGGGAAGCTCGGGCATGGTGATGATCTTGTTGGTCTCCACAAGCTCGGCATCGGCTCCGGGGGTGTAGTCGGTGAGGGCGGGGGTCGTTCCTGCGGCGCTTATGCCGGGTATCTTGCCGGTGTCCGTGTTGGAGATAACGCATAGAAACAAGGGCCGTTTGGGCTTGTACTCGAAATCGGGGTGGATCCAGTTGGACATGGCCTATGCCCTTGCTCTTTGGGTATATTAAATCAACGCTACGTTATTTAATTCAAGTTTATTTGTCTGACAGTAAAGCGGCTTTTCATAGCTTTAGATGAGCTGATAATCCTCAAAAAACTAAAAAACTAGGCGCGAAGTTTCAGTCATATCCCATCTCCTTGGCCTTGGCGAAGGCTATGTTTGCTTCCGTAGTGCGACCAAGAGAACTAAGTGAACGGCCTTTGTTGTACTAGGCCTTTATAAACTGGGGATTTAACTCGGTGGCTTTGTCGAAGCATTGTATTGCTTCACTATATTTGCTCAGATTTTGGCCAATGACAGGGCCTTTGTCGTTCTAAGATATTGCATCTTGGGGATTTATCTCTATAGCTTTATCAAATGCCTGAAGAGACTCTTTGTACTTATCCTGGCCTGCGAGAGCAATGCCTTTATCCACTGATCGCCAGCAGACTGCTGTCCTAGTCAGGCACGATGAGCAGGGTTATCCTCATCAACATCAAAACGATATCAGCTGCATTCCCAAAGGGATGCATGATGTCGAATTTAATGATAAATATTTGGCTGAAATATCTCGCCTACCGCCTTAAAATCGGAGAGCAAAGGCTCACTCAATCATCATTACATCCACGATCTCCCCAGGCTCAAAGCCCTCAAGCCCTTCAGGTACAATCACGAAGCCATCAGCTCTTGCTATTGAACTCAAGATCCCTGATCCTGAGGTCATTATGGGCATGGCCTCTTCTCTCACCAGGGCGACCCGAGAGAGGCTTACATAGCCAGGCCTGGATGGAATCTTCCTGGCCAGATTCGCGCGAACCGACGTAATGGCCTCAGGAAGGTGGGCCATCCTCTTGAGGCCGGGCCTCACCAGGAGGTAAAGGGCGGTGAAGGTGGCGACGGGATAGCCTGGAAGGCAGATTACAGGCTTATCCCTGATTGATCCCATGGTTGTGGGCTTTCCCGGAGCCATCCTGATGCCGTGGATAAGAAGCTTTCCCATACTTCCGACAACCCTTGGGGCATAATCCTTCTCTCCGACCGATGTGCCACCGATGATGACCACCATGTCGGCATCCAGGCTCGATTTTACGGCTTCCACTATCTTATCGGGATCATCGGGCACAACTCCCAGGAGCCTGGGCTCACAGCCCCATATCCTCGCGTAAAGCTCGGTCATGAGGCCGTTGGTCTCATAGACCTCGCTGGGCTTGAGGGGCCTGGACCCGCGGGGCACAAGCTCTCCTCCGGTCGGTATTATTGCCACTTTAGGCTTAACGTAAACCTGAACCTCTTTTATGCCAAGGGCTGCCAGGAGGGCGATGTCGGGAGGCCTAAGCCTGTGGCCTTCCTTCAGGATAACGTCCCCAACCTTGACATCTTCACCCACCGGGGAGACATTTCTCCCTTTGTGGACCTCGGCCATGACCTCGACCTCCCTTCCTCTAACCACAGTATCCTCCAGCATAACCACGGCGTCAAAGCCCTCTGGAACCTCAAGACCGGTCCTTATAGGCAGAGCGCTCTCTCCCTGGTCCAGGTAGACCGGGGCCTGGGTGCTGACGCCCCTGGTATCCTGAGACCTGACTGCGTAGCCGTCCATGGCCGCCCTGTTGAAGTCGGGGAGGTTGGCCTGAGAGGTGATGTCTGATGACAGAACTCTCCCTGGAGAATCAACCAGGGGAAGGCTTTCAATGCGCTGTATAGGAGGGCACAGGGCCGTAAGGGCCTGGAGGGCCTCTGTGATGCTGGGCAGGCGTTGGAACATAAATAGAACTAAAAAACGGTCCTTGGCAATATATCTCTTTATGCACTGTTTGACCTAAATAACTGCCGAAGCTGCCGTTTATCTGAGCCCGGGGTATGTTGGGCCCTGATAATTTGGCACAGTTGCTTATTTCGCACTGAAAGCTTCATATAGCATCCTAGGAATTTATCGGAAGGTACTACTGATCACCAGGTGGAGATTCCCATGCAAGCACTTGCTAACGCGATCGTATCATTGAACGACGTAGGTAAGAACGACCTAGCCATGGTCGGTGGAAAGGGCGCCAGCCTTGGGGAGATGATAAATGCAGGAA
>CAZKWM010000150.1:0-6158 GCA_964556405.1 uncultured Methanotrichaceae archaeon
TATTAATGGCGGATCCCCTTCCGGCCAGCGCTTGTGTGTCTCCCTGGTGGCATCAAAACCGTCCATCTCAGGCACCTGAATATAAGTGAAGATCAGGTCATAGGCCTGAAGCTCCATCATCTTCAAGGCTTCTGTGCCATCGGCGGCCACGTCAGCCCTATAACCAGCTTCTTGAGCATCTGCATTACGACCTCCTGGTTGATGGCATTGTCTTCTACTCTGAGGATGCACATACCGGCCTGGGCCTGTTTCTATCTGCTAGATGGGAGAAACTTCACGGATTTGGAAGGCTGAAGGAGGATACACCCACTGGCAGGGTAAAGTGGAAGGTGGACCCAACCCCAGGCTAGCTCTCAGACCAGATATCCCCGCCCATGATATTGACTAAGCGTTTGGATATCGCCAGGCCCAGCCCCGTACCTCCGTACTTGCTGGTGGCGGTCATGCCCGCCTGGGAGATGGAATGGAAGAACGTGCTCGTCCGGTCCTTTGGAATGCTTATGCCCATATCTGTTCCAATAGATCCATTCTCCGGCACCGACTAAGCTGGATCTGGGAGCGCCCGGTTCATATTTAGAGCAGCTCTCGATAAACCGCTCTGATAGGCCCTGGTGCAGCAGAAGAGCCACTCTGCTCTCTTCGCTTACAGTATATACACCGCCATCGATTCCCTCAATTTTTAAGGCGGCATCCAATAGCAGTTCGAGGGATTTATTCAGGCTATTTTTGTTTCCGGCGGAGGCGAGGTCTATGGCCAGGCCGTGCGCAGCTGCATGAGATGATAGGACCTCCTGGACCTCTCCACGGAGGCCTCCAGGGCAAGGTTTTTCTCTCTTGAGCTTCTGATTCTCCGCAATCAAGCCGGCAGCCCTCTCCTGGATCTCCCTCCACCTCCTCCTTGAAGCTGTGTTCATCCCTAGCGATAAATTCTTCAAGATTGAGCCTAAGAGCCTCCAGAGTCTCAACTCCTTTGTCGAGATCTTCTGAGGAAAGCAACCTCAGCTTCTCTATGTGGCTAAAGATATCAGGGGTTCTAGGTGCTGAAGTATCGCTGAACATGCTGCCTTTTATCGTGCGCCCTGGTTGAATCTTTTATTCTCTATTATAAATAGATTTAGGTCACTGGAGGCTATTGTCGAGCGTATGCAAAGTAACATTTTACAAGTTCTAAAACTGCGGAAAGCCTTTACCAAATACATGCTAAAGTTACCCAATCCGAGAAGAAATCCCTTACAGTCAGTGCCAAAGCTTCTGGATCCGCAAAAGAGCTTTGAGCCCTCGTAATTAGCTTTCTACCATCCATGCTAGAAGTGCTATTATGAGCTGGTCATATCTCATCTGGTTCCTGGGTGACTGGCCCTTTTTCCATTAAAAGACGCGTAAAATCCCATAAGATCGATTTTAAAGAGCTGAAACGTGAGCCCGGTTTTATCGAGGGGACTTTCACAAGGGATAGGTACATAAAGGAGATCGCAAATATGCTGCGTGGAGGTATTAAGCTGGACCAAATATCCGGTAAGCTCGATCTCGATACCTACCTCTCGAAGAACGAGAGATTTATGTCTTTTATCTATAATCGCAGGGAAATCCAATCAATTGCCAATAGGATAGGTTTATCTCCCGGAGATGTGCGTGCAGAATTGAAGAAACGAGGTTATAAACTTACAAATAATGGGCACGGGCTGATGGTATGGATGAAAGCAAAAGCGTCGGCCTTGAGCTAGAGAGCCATCATATTGCGTAAACTTTTTTCGGTGTCTATTTACTAGGTAAACTGATATTGGCATCCGCTAATACTGGCGTCTAAGGCCATCGTTATGAAATATTAAAGCGCAAAAGGCCCTTGCACCTGAAAAAGGTTTGCCGTCAGAGGCAGGGCCTGCCATGAATGTATTGGTAATCGTCTAAAGAACTACAATTTTCAATATCCTCGGGTGCATAGCAAACTCCAACCAGTGAACTGCCGTAGCTAAATATCTTCATCATCCTATCCGTATCCTACAATGCTTATATTTAATATCAGTATATCGTCAATTGCCATAAAGAAGGCGATAGCTGGGTACTGGAGACAGCTGCTACCACAGCAGCTGAACCTGGTTATCTGACTGTAAATGGGAGGTCTGCTATCATGATGAAACTAAGCTAGCTTAGGCCAGGTATAGCCGCTATAGGCATATCGTTCAACGTAATATCTTTTATATGCTGGCGTCACAACTTTCATTGATATAGTATTTAGCGGTATGATCATTAGCTATATACTCCTGGTACAACCGTTGGTAGACGGAATCTCCAGCTGAAGCAGTGGTGTCTAGATCTCTCCATCAGGGCGAAGTTTATGCCGCAGATGATGCTAAAAAAACGGAGACCCTCAAAGAGCAGAGACTCTCAAAAGCTGAGATTCACAGACAGCACCTGCACAGCGGATGTCCTTCAAATGGCCTTTCCATAGTCAAGCTTATCGATAGATAGACGATCTGATTATCATTCCTAGATCATGGCAGGAAAATGAATATGGTTACAAACCTCGAGAACAATCAATTAAACTTGAATGATCTCATCGGCCTGTTGTATTTTTTTATGGTGTTATACTTAATAGAAAGGATTTGATCAAGAATGAGAGCGAGTTCAAATCGGGTAAGCTCGGCCTGGTTGTGGATTCTCTAGATCTCATCAACCTCCCATATCCCCTGGGGAGCGATCTGATTTCCAGCATCATAGACGCCTGGAGTCTGGAGATCTACGAGAAGGACTTGAAGTAGAGAAAGCACGAGCTTCATACGTTGCTGAACAGCATAAAGAATACCAAAAGCGATCTGAAGCAAGGCTATGCCTATGAGGACTCCTCCATCGAAGAAAAGATACGGGTTTCGGTTCTATCCGACCTTCCCATAATGCCCTCAGATCTTCTATCAGATAGCGTTCCGGTAATTCACGTGCTGATAATGCGGGCAATGAAAAGGCATCCCTGTATTAAGAGACGGCCTTATAGGCGGGCGGCGAGAAGGGATCTTCGGTTTCATAAAAGACCGGTTGAATGAAAGCTGCCCTGGAGGCCGACTACGGCAGCCCGTGTGTGGCGCATGAGCGGTCCATCAGCTGACGCACTGGATTCCCAGACACGTGCAGCTCTTTAAAAGCATATTTTCGCTATCATCAGCAGCATTAGTGCTGGCATAGAATTGCTTTTGACGTTTATCCTTTAATATTTTTGATGTAACAGCGCTGATCTGATAGTTCTATAGATCCAGCCATTTTTAGCTTATTCGCTTTGGAGATTTACCTTCTGCATTAGCTGGCCATGATATTCACAAACTTTTTTGCTTGCGCCTGGTTTTCTAAGGTTGAATGAAAGATATCAGCGATTCAAGCAGGACATTATCAGAAAACGGAAAGGAATTTTGCACCTGCAAAAAGGTACGCTGCAAGAGGCATGGTAAATGCCAAGAGCGTATTGGAGATCATAAAAGGCGCCATAAATTACCTTATTGTAAAAGGGAAAATGGATCTTTAATGGAAAAGGATCTTCGGGAGATAGAGCCTCATGGATTCTAAGGATAAACAGTTCCCCTCTGAGGTAAAATCTACAGCCCACCCAACGATGGCCTACGATCACTCCATCCATGCCGGAAATGCCGGAGATGTATGGAAGCATTTCCTACTGGCTGAGGTGGCAAATTATCTGATCTCCAGAGATGGGAGGCTAACCTACGCAGAGAGCCATGTGGGTCGCCCTGAGTATTTCCTGGGATCTCCCGGCGAATGGGAGGAGGGCGTAGGCAGGCTCTGGCAAAATCCAGGCTTTTTGAAATTTAAGGAGTTTCCTTATTTCCAGATCTTGGCTGAGATGAACCCTTCGAGCATGGAAGTATATCCAGGGTCAGTCAGGGTCATTTTGAAGCTCGCTGAAAAGACAGGAGCCCCCCTGGTGGGGGAGCTCTGGGATATAAGCCCGGCTGTTGCCTCATCTTGGATTTCTTTGCCTCGAATGAACTTTCACCGGGGAGACGGTTTTGGAGAGATAAGGCCTTTCTTGAAGAGAACAGAGCCGGGGCTTCTTCTGATAGATCCGCCTTATGTCGATCCCAGGGATTCGAATAAGGCCAGGGACTTGATCCATATAGCTGAAAAAGCCGGTTGGGTGACCCTTTGGTGGTACATGGCAGGTCAGGAGACGCTTCCTGGAGCCAGCCAAGGTCAGGTTGAGTTCAGCCTGAACTTTTCAGACGCGGGCATGAAATGTGGCAGGTGGAAAGGGGCTGCGGTGAGTGTTTCTGGTATGGATGGAACGGCCAGGGCTGAGATTCTCAAAAGGACTGGAGCTTTCCTGGATCTACTGAGGTCAAAGGTGGTTGATAACTCTGAGAACTGAGAGTTTGGTTTTTAGCGCATCATTCAGCCTACTTCTGTTTTTATCCCCAGGGCAGATTTGAGATCTTTTAAAGACGCTTCATTAGACAGCACAAGAAGTACATCTTCTGGCTGTAGAACGATTTTTCCTGACGGCATCAGAAGATCAGTCCCTCTCCTCAGCACAACCACCATCAGATCTCTGTTCAATCCCAGATCCACTATCTGCTTTCCTGCGGCAGGAGAGCCCTGAGGCACCGTCACCTCCACTAGCAGATCCTTTATCATGCCACCCAGATAGCACTTTGCCAGATAATCCGGCTCCGCAGCCAGGGGAGCATCAACCCCCAGGAGTTTTGCTACTCGTGGAATGGAGGTTCCTTGGACCAGCACTGAAGTGATGACGATGAAGAAGACCACATTGAAGATGAGCTCGGCCTGGGGAAGGTTTGCCAGGAGCGGGTAGGTTGCGAGAATGATGGGCACAGCTCCTCTGAGGCCCACCCAGGCCACCATTGCCTTCTCTCTCCTGGGTATCCCAAAGGGAAGGAGCAGGGCAAATACGCTGAGGGGCCTGGCAAAGATCATCAAGAACACCGAGATCAGAAGGCTTGTGCCCGATATTGGTATTAGGCGCGAAGGAAATACCAGGAGTCCCAGTGTCAGGAACATGGCGATCTGCATAAGCCATGCCAGGCCATCGTGAAACCGAAGGAGGCTTCTTTTGTGGATGAATCCTCTGTTGCCCATGACCATGCCTGCTAGGTAGACCGCCAGAAAGCCGCTACCTCCCAGAGAAGCAGTAATACCGTAGATCATGAGCACCAATGATATGGTTAGAACTGGGTAGAGGCCGTCGTATTCGAGCTTTATCCTATTGATGGCGTAGACCATGCCCTTGCCTGCCAGATAGCCCGCTACGGAACCGAAAACCATCTGCTGGGCAAAGGCAGGCACCAAGCTGGTTGCGGAAATACCCGGATTCGCCAGAAGGCCAGTGAAGCTGGCCGTAAGGAAAATAGCCATGGGATCGTTGCTCCCGGATTCCAACTCTAGAAGGGGTCTCAGATCCCCGCGCAGACTGATTCTCCTGGACCTGAGAAGGGCAAAGACCGCTGCTGCATCGGTCGAGGAGACTATGGAGCCCAAAAGAAGGCCCTCATTGATGGAAAAGCCTAAAACGATAGTAGCAAACCAGCCCATGGCGATGGCTGTGATGGCTACACCTGCAGTTGCAAGGATGATGCCTTTCCACAGGACCGGTTGAATATTGCTCCAGTCAGTATCGAGGCCACCGGAGAAGAGGATAAAGACCAGGGCCGCTACCCCAAGGAGCTGAGCTTGAAAGGGATCGTCGAAGTATAGACCGCCAGGACCTTCTGAGCCAGTGAGCACGCCTATGAGGAGAAAGAGAAGAAGGGAAGGGATTCCAAGCCTGGCAGATAACTTGCTGGAGAGGATGCTTACCAAGAGAAGGATGGCGCCTACCAGGAGCATGGACTCTATGGACATCGATAACACACCTTTGCTACCTTGCCTTCTCTGAGATCCTAGCCATCTTTGCCGAACCTATGCGGCACCTCTGTATCATGGATTTAGAAACCGAGGTTTAAATTAATAGTAACTGTAGGCCTCTACGGCTTTATTGGTATCTGATGACCCTGTCAGAAGACCGCCCCTATCCCTAAACCGACGCTGATGGGCAACATCTTTTTAACAGCCGTAGGCCGACGTTCATAAGGGATTCCTTTGCGCAGAAATCTCAAGCTTATCCTGGGAGTAGTCCTTCTGGTGGCCGTACAGAGCGTCTT
>CAZKWM010000151.1:0-6129 GCA_964556405.1 uncultured Methanotrichaceae archaeon
GAGCCTAGGCCGCTCGCTCTGAGATCCCTTAGAGAATCTTCGATCGCCACCCCCGAATTTCTGGATATATGGAGGACCTCCATGGGAGAGCAGGCGTGGAGGTGGATCTTGGGATAGTCCACCTTTATCAGCTGCAGGATGTGGCAGTAGTCTTCTACGGCAATGCCAGGCACTAAACCGCCCTGGATGCAGATCTCAGTGGCTCCCAGGTTATGGGCTTGATATACTCTCTCCAGGATCTCCTCATCCGAGAGGGTGTAAGCCTCCTCGGTCCTGAAGGCACAAAACCTGCAGCTTCCCAGGCATCGATTGGAGAAGTTGATGTTCCTGTTGATGATATAGGAGACCTCATCCCCGCACGTTTTTCGCCTTAAGCCATTGGCCAGACTGAAGAGCTCCACAGGCCTGTTCCAGAGATCGATTAAGTCCCTTTGTGATAGAGGTCCCTCGATTTCCCTACCCTTTGCTTCCGTGCATCCCTCTACCACTTCTACACCCATGATTCCCTCTGCAGATCCTAAGAGCACCGGATATCACCAGCCTCCACCCCAAGCCTCCTATCCTTGGGCACCTGGGAGATAAGCCTTCCCCGGGAGTAGAGGCCGCAGCCCAGGATATCCTCGTCCGACCTTACCACAACATAGCCTGGCTCTACGTCAGCAGAGATCTCCAGGGTTCCCCCGGCCATAAACTCCCTGGCCTCTCTCTCCCCCAGGCTGACCACGTTTTTTGTAGCTGTGAAGCCAAAGACCTGGATGGCGCTGGTGGTGGGCTTCCAAAGCTTATCTTTAAGGGAAATGATCCTCAAGCCCACAGTCTCAAAGCTCATCCTGGGGAGAGGTGGACCTCTGAAAGCCCATATGTTTTGAGCCATGCGATAGAAGCTGTATCCAGTGAAGGCTTCTTCGGGTATGCCGAACCGCTCTGACCAGAGAGAGATCACCTGGGACCTATCCTCTGCCTCGAACCTGGCCTTGGGGCCTGATCTGGCTCTAGAGCTTGATCCAACCTTAGAGCCGGATGAGCTTGGCGACAAAGAACCCTCCTGTGTCGTTCTGGTGGGGGTAATACCTGGCACATAGCTTTAAATCTTCGCTATAGGTCTCACCGTTCCACTCAATAAGGCCTGGGGAGCTCTGAAGACCCTGAAGGGAGAACTTCTCAAGGCGGGCCAAATCCAGGACCTGGTTGACCACTGCCTCGTTCTCCTCTGGGGCATAGGTGCAGGTGGAGTAGACAACCGTTCCTCCGGGATGGGTGAGCATCAGAGCCCTCTTGAGCAGTCGGACCTGAAGGGGCTGGAGATCCAGGGACCTCTTCCTGCCAGACCTCAGGAGAACCTTGAGGTCCTTTCTGGCGGTGCCCTCGGAGGAGCACGGGACGTCGGCCAGGACCCTATCAAAGGTATAATCGGGAAAGGACTGACCGTCGTACCTGGTTATGGCCACATTGGTAATGCCTAGGCGCTCGCAGTTGAATCTGAGGGGCTTGAGCCTTATCATAGAGGGCTCATTGGCCACCAGAAGGCCCCGGTTCTCCATGGCCTGGGCTATCTGGCTGGTCTTACTTCCAGGGGATGAACACATGTCCAGGACGGCCTCTCCGGGTTTTGGGTCCAGGATCAGGGGAGGAACCATGGATAGCACCTCCTGGACGTGGATGTAGCCTAGAGCGTGCTCGACCATCTTTCCCGGGCGCTCGGAGGGGCCTAGACGAAGGCCCAGGGTATACCATTCCAGGACCCTGTACTCCACCCCAGCCTTATCCAGGCGCAGAAGAAGTCTCGATTTCTCTACCTTGAGAGTATTGATCCTGACAGATGCATGCAAAGGCCTCGATTGAGCCTTTACAAAGCCCCCGAAGTCGGGAACTATGTCTTTGTACCTTTCTAGGGAATCCACGCAACCTCCGTTATCTCATGGGGCGGAGAGGAGCGAAAGATCCTAGACTTCAGTCTGGGGATGTAGAGCCCCTCCCTTTCACTTTCGATCTTCGCTATTCAGCTTTAAATATTCTGGAAGCCTATTTTCTCAAAGGAAAAATGAAGAGAGCCTATAAATTTCGCATACCCTAATAGACAACAGATAGCTACATTAGACCTGACTTTCGAAGTTTGTAGGCAACTATAGAACGATGCCTTAACCGATAGGAAATATGCCTGGGAAATTTGTAGAGACCTCAATGCAAGCTTAGGCATCAGAACCCTCGGACTGGGGGAGATAGCCTTAGGGAGAATTGGTCTTCGACTTAGGCATACCTCTAAGTAAGCACCAGCTCTGATAAGTAGGAAGCCCTACCCTGAAAGGTAGGGGAGAAGGTCACGAAATAGGTTCCCGAGGGGAGCAAAAGTATTTAATAGTCGGAAATCACGATTTATATCGCGAGAGGCCCGTAATCAGGTTTTTCGCGAAGGACGGTGAAGAATTGGCATATTCCGAGAGAGGATCTTACACCCAGGGATCCGACTCATCCGCTCCAATAGAAGCAGGCAAGGAGTACGATGTTACGATTGAGGACATCGCCAAGAAGGGCGACGGCCTCGCCAGGATCGAAGGGTTTGTGATCTTCGTCCCCGGAACTAAGGTTGGGGATCAGGTCAAGATCCAAGTCGATAATGTAAGGCAGAATTTTGCCAGCGCCCATGTGGTCTAAGGACGATTGTTTTAAGGAAGGTGAAGGTTTTGTTCTCCCGTGATGAGGACTCTTACTCCAGTGAAGCACCAGTTAAGGCTGGGGAAGAGTACGACGTCGAGATAGAGGACATCGCCAAGAAGGGCGATGGCATCGCTAGAGTTGAGGGGTTTGTGATCTTCGTTCCCGGAGCCAAGATCGGAGACAAGATCAAGATCCACATCGATAACGTAAAGAGAAAGGTAGCTGAAGCCCACAAGGTTTAAAGGCTAAATAAGGTATAAAATCTGATTCTGAAGGAAAGGTGAAGATCATGTATTCCCGTAATGATGACTCTTACTCCGCTAAGGAAGCGCCTGTACAGGAAGGAGAGGAGTACGATGTTAAGATTGAAGATATCGCCAAGAAAGGCGATGGCATTGCCAGGATTGAGGGATTCGTAATCTTCGTCGCCGGAACCAAGATCGGAGACGAGGTCAGGATTCAGGTCGATAGCGTCAAGAGAAACTTCGCTATAGGCCACAAAGTCTGAAGGCTGGTTAAAAACCATAAGGCAATTTCAGGCTTAAGAATTATTTAAGATAATAGACGGGCTAGTACCCCTACCGAAGTTGGGGGTACAGCCCGCATATATTAATTACATCCATCCTCCACATCATAATTACGCAACTCCTCGAGCCCAATATGTAATTCTTTTAAAAGTCACTCGTGGAGCCTTGCCTAACGCGTGGAGGACTATAGCAGCTATACATCAAGAAATAGACAGGGAGAAGTATAATCTCGGAAGAGAATTTTTTGAAGCTGCAATTGCTGGTAAATAGGTCCAGGTGATTTATGCAGTGGCCAAAGCAGAGGGTCTAAGTCCTAATATCCTCATGAAACAGGTAGTCTCTGGGCATGCCGCCGTAATGCAAAGAGATGGCCGACAGCCCGTCGGTATAGGTGAGGGTCTAAGGACAAAGATCAACGCCAACATAGGAACCTCTGCTGAGGTTTTTGATATAGAAAATGAAATTAAAAGAAGCCAAGATAGCGGAAAAATACGGGGCAGATACCATTACCGATCTATCCATGGGCGGTCCCATCGACGAGGTCCGAAGGAGTATATTAGAAGTGACGAATGCACCTTTAACGACCGTACCGATCTATCAAACGGTTATGGAAGCGGGCTCATTCAAAACCATGACGGAGTACGACCTAGTCCAGGTGATCAGAAAGCGCATCGAAGAGGGCATTTCGTCCATCGTCGTCCACGCGGGCTTCACTCATGAGATGCTAGAGAATCTTAGGGGCGCAAAGAGAATAATGGGCATGGTGTTCGCGGGTGGCTCCTTCACATCTGCATGGATGTTACAGAAGGAGAAAGAGGATCCTTTCTTTTCCAGGTTCGATGAGGTATGTAAAAAATACACTCTTAAAGGGATGTGGTGCTCCCTCTTGGGAACGCCACGAGGAGTGGACACATTTACAACCCTATGGATGGACCCCCAGGGGGAAGAGATTGATATGAATGCTGAGCTTGCCAGGAGGGCAAATGATTTCGGGGTCCAAGTTATCAGCCAGGGTATGGGATGTCATGTTGATCCAAACTTAACACCGGATTATGTCGCCCATTACAAGAGGAAGACAGGTCATAGGCCCCTCTTCGTTGCTGGCCCCCATCCCATTGACATTGGAGTCAGATATGATCATATCTCAGGATGCGTCGGTGGAGCCCTTGCAGCGGGTGCTGGAGCAGATTACCTCTGCTACATAACTCCATCAGAGCACCTGGCTCTGCCAAACGCGGTTCAGGTTAGAGAAGGCATAGTGGCATTCAAGATAGCAGCCCACATTGGAGGCACCCTGAAATAAGGACCTAGGATCGAAGATAAAAAGCTAGGAGAGTTTAGAAGGGCAAGAGATTGGGAGAACCAATCCAGGATGGCCATCGACGGAGATAAGGCCAGGTAGATACATCCCCAGATCGAAGCGAAGAGCTGTTCTATGTGCGGTAAGTACTACGCTATTGCGATCATGGAAGATTATCTGAAATGACCTTCTGCAATCAAATAGGCAAAACATTACCTAAAGATAAGGGCAACATCGGTCTCCTCGAGTTTGTATTTTGCGGCAAATATCTCTTTTGCTTAAAAAAAGGCTCACAGGGCTCTAAAGGGAGATCCACGGGGGTGAACATCCAGTGTAATTTCCAAGAGGAGACTATCCCTGTTTATTCATACCTCTGAGGATACTATCCAGGTCTTTGAGGAAGAGGTTTACGTTCTCTACCGTCACATGAGGCATCAATATTATCCTCAATGCCCTGTGGGGCTCCCTGCTCATGGAGACATGCCATCCTACCTTAGCCAACTCCGACCTGACCTCGGGGGTCTTTGGAACCAGGAGGGCCACCACGTTCATCACGGGCTCGATTACAGGCTCGATACCGATCTCCCTGGCGCCGGAGACGAGGTGCCTGGTCACATCCATGCATCCTTTTACTATGGTCTCAAAGCCCGGCCTTCCGAGGAGGGCCATGACAGCGAAGGTGGCAGCGGCTGCCGCCCCGCTCCTGGTACCAGTCAGGGAGGCCTGCTTGGCCACGGTCAGATAATGGGTGTCGAGCTGCAGGGACATCACATCTTTGATATTCCTGAAGAGAAGGCCGCCAGCAGGTATGGTACTCAAGCCCATCTTATGGGGGTCGATGGTGATGGAAGAGACCCCTTTTACCCTGAAATCCCACTTTAGGTCGTCCCTACCCAGGAAGGGGAGGACGAAACCTCCAAAGGCCGCGTCCACGTGGAGGTGAATTTCCCGATCTAGGGCTATCTTGGATAGGCCATCTATGGGGTCCACCTGACCGAATTCCGTCGTCCCTGCGATCCCCGCCAGGGCCACGGTCTTATCGTCCACCTGGCTCTCAACCGAGGATAAGTCCACCTTGAGGTCGGAGTCAAGCTGTGCCTTCCTCACTTCCAGGTGGAGGAGATCCCCGATCTTGTCAAAGGAGAAGTGGGCCGAGGCTGGAACGACTATGTTTCCATCCCTGCGTCCCGAAGCATTTCTGGCTGCCCTTATCCCCTGTATGTTAGACTCAGTGCCCCCCGTGGAGATGTAGCCCATGGCCTCTGGATGACCCAGGAGCTCTCCTATCATCCTTATGGCCCTGGCCTCGATCTCCGCCACGCCGGGAAAGAGCCCAGCATCGCCCAGGTTGGTCTCCAAAAACATCTGGTGAGCCCTTACGGCAATGGGATGAGGCCTAGTGCACATAGTGGAAAAAACCCTCTCGTAATCGAGGTCCCTGGACCTTGCCTCGGTCAGGGCCCTCATGACCTCCTCCTCAGTTAAGGGCTCCATAATTTTTTCCTCACTACTCCCTGGCGGCATTGAGCAGGAGGATCTTCTCTGCTCTGGCCACCGTCTCACGCACCGTCGCCACTGCGTCGATGTTAGCGGATATGCTGGTGATGCCTATCTTTACCAGGCGCTTGGCCATCTCGGGGTAGGACC
>CAZKWM010000152.1:0-6091 GCA_964556405.1 uncultured Methanotrichaceae archaeon
CAATTGATTTTCTATACTTTTGATTCATCTTCTTTTAGCATTTTTAAATACTCTGTCATAAATATGCTGGAAGGTGTTTCCAATAAAGAACTTGGGTGGCGTTCTCCTTCCCAAGACTTTAGTCTTGCCAGCAAGAATTGCCTGAATCACATCATCAGCGCTCTCCGCGTCAATCCAAGTCACACCCATCCCCACGGTCTCCGCGAAGTGGGAATCACTCCCTGCCACCATGGGCATCTTCCTGGCCTTGGCCTCGATCTTGGCCCTGGCATTGGCTATGCCAAAAAGGTGCTTGGAGTTGTAAACCTCCACGGCATCCACCTTGGGAATCCTCCACAGGGCATGTCTGAACGGGTGAAAAGGATGGGGAACGTCCGTTATACCTCCAAGATCGTGGGCAATTTCTGTGGTCTCCTCGGGACTACGTCCCTTTGGTGGCAGCTCGCTCACACCCAGAATTAAAAGATGGCCCTCGGAGGTCGTGACCTCGACCCCAGGTATCACTATCAGGTCCAGCTTATTTTCCTTGACGTACTTTTTGGCAGGAGCACAGCCTTTCATGGTGTCGTGATCTGTGATGGCTATGCCATCTAGTCCCTCCTTAGATCCGACCTTGATTATATCCTTAACATCGGCATGGCCGTCGGAGTACCTGGAGTGGATGTGGAGGTCGAACCTCATATGCCCTATGGAGGGGTTATGCAGCCTTTTAAAGCCGTCGCCGCAGCTGTGGCTGGAGAGGCAAGGTAGACGAGACCTCCCTTGCCCATCCTTCCCGGGAAGTTCCTGTTGGACGTCGAGAGACAGACCTCCCCCTCGGCAAGCACCCCCATGTGGGCACCCAGGCATGGACCGCAACCAGGAGGGGCGATCATGGCCCCAGCTTCAACTAAGGTCTCGATTATCCCGGATCTCAAAGCTTCCAGCAGAATCTTCCTTGAGGCAGGTATGATCAGGGTTCTTGCTACGATCTTCTTTCCTCTCAAGATTCCAGCCACGGCCTGCAGATCCTCAAGGCGCCCGTTGGTGCAGGTTCCCACCAGGACCTGGTCCACCTCGGTGCCCTCCAGGTCTGAGACGGGCCTGACGTTGTCCACCCTGACGGGCACAGCCACCTGGGGCTCCAGGTCGTTGACATCGTACACCCTCTCTGAGTCATAAGATCCGGCATCGGAGGTGACTCGCGTGTACTCTTTTCTGGCCTTATCTTTCAGGTAACGGCAGGTGGTCTCATCGGGAGGCACCATGGCTGCCTTGGCTCCCATCTCCACGCCCATGTTGCAAAGGGTCATCCTTCCAGCCATGCTCATCTCCCGGACGGTGGAGCCCACATACTCTAAAGCCTGATAAGTCGCTCCATCGGCGCCCACATCGCCTATGATCCTCAAGATGACATCTTTGGCAGAAACGTTAGGCTTGAGCTTTCCCTCGATCCTTATGCCCACGGTCTTGGGCACTCTAAGCCAAATCCTTCCCCTGGAGTAGACATCGGCCATATCCGTGGCGCCAATGCCTGTGGCAAAGGCCCCAAAGGCCCCATAGGTGCAGGAGTGAGAATCGGCACCTATAATCAGTGATCCAGGTAAGGCAAAGCCTTCCTCAGAAAAAACCTGGTGACATACCCCGGATCCGCAGTCGTAAAAGTTGGTTATGCCCTGCTCCTTCACCCAGGCCCTAACTTCAGATTGCAGATTGGCCGCGATATCGTTATTGGCAGGGATCTGGTGGTCAAAGGGCACTACTATCTTCTTCGGGTCCCAGACCTTGGTAGAACCCATATCCTGAAAGGACTTGATGGCCAGGACGGAGGTACCATCGTGGGACATGGCGCAGTCCACGTCCACATCGACGATCTCACCAGCCCTGGCGTTGCTTCCTGAGGCCCTGCTCAGGATCTTCTCGCTTATGGTTGGCACTTTTATTCTTTGCTCCTGTTCTTTACTTCCTTACTCCTCGCAGGTGGGAAGCATATAGGCTATGTCCTCGGTCGGATGGCGGTAGAGCCTGGCTCCAAGCCTCTTCTGGTCGAGGATGTGGCCTATGATGCCTATGCTTCTGCCTAGAGCAAAGAGGCCGTTCAAGTAGCCGAGCTTCACTACATCATCGATCTCCTGCTTGGTGAACTGATCGCAGGAGGCCATGAGGTCCAGGAAGAGGATGCCTATGCAGCCGTCCACGTTGAGGATTAGGTTGCCCTTCTTAGCGGTGGTAAGCTTCTCCACTTCCAGGGCATAATCCAGAAGCTCTGCCCTGGCGAAGTTCCTCTTGGCATAGTCTACCAGGAGGGATACGCGCTTATCTGGATTCTTGACCGACTTCACCTTGTGGCCAATGCCTGGGATATTGATCCCCTTGCGCTTCATGTCATTGACGAACTGCTCTGGAGTCATGCCGGTCTCCTTGGCCCTCTTGAACTCCCTGGCTGCGTCGTCGATGGCTCCGCCGAACCTGGGCCCAATGGTCAGAAGGCCACTGCAAAGAGAGGTGATGAGATCCTTTCCAGCGCAGGAGGCGACTATGGCGTTGTGGGCTGCCGATACTGCAGGGCCATGGTCGGCCACGATCTGTATTACCAACTCAATGAACTGGGTAGCCCACTCGGGAAGTTCCTTCTTGAACCAGAGAAGGCCTATCACTCCGCCGATTCCAACTCCGCTGCTGAGGACATCGCTGATTTTCTTTCTAGCATAGAGAAGCTCCTCGCCGCGGTCGTCTGAGATGGTGCAGATGAAGGTAGTGGGCCTGCGGATGACTCCTGAGGAGAGGGCTTTGTTGTAGTCCAGGGGGATCTTGGGAGCCTCGGGCTCTACTAGGTCCGCGACCGTTCCCTGGGCCTTGAGCATATCATAGACCTCTCTTACCGTATCGCCATAGCCGTCGAAGGTCTCAGGCACGTACGCTCCGGCGTTCCTGAAGGCCTCGTTCTTGGCCTTGGCGGTCTCTGCGGCGGTGTTGGCCTTGGCTCCGGCGTGGCCGAACTGGACCGAGGAGGGAAGTACTTCGGAGCAGGTTCCTGTAACCCAGGCCACCAGGGGCTTGGTGATCTTTCCGGCCTTAAGGGCCTCTATGATCCTGTACTCGTCGGTGCCGCCCAGCTCTCCCAGGCAGGCGATCATGGCTATGTCTGGGTTGGCCTCGTACCTCATGATGTGCTCAAGCATGTTGCTTCCAGGGTACCTATCGCCGCCGATGGCCACTCCCTCGTAGATGCCGCTGGAGTTCCTGGAGATTATGTTAAAGGCCTCGTTGAGCATGCCTCCTGACTTGGAGACGAAGCCCACACATCCGGGCCTGTAAAGCTTGGAGGCTATTATGTTCTCTATAGTCCCCGCGGTATTGCCTATCCTGAAGGCCCCCGCAGCCATGCCTCCGACCGTTGCCGGGCCTATGACAGTCTTCCCAAGCTTCCTGAAGGTGGCACCCAGTATCCTGGACATCCTCTCGGGTACGCCTTCGGCGATGACCGCCACGGTGTTGATAGTCTCCTGCTCCAGGGCTTCCATGGTCGTTTCAAAGGCAGATCTATGGGAGGCGAAGTTGACCACCACATCGGCATTGGGGAAGGCTTTAGATGCCTCAGGGGTGGTCCTGTACATGGGCAGAAGTATCTCCTTGGTTCCCCAGAAGGCCTTGTGGATGCCGGCACGGCTGGGGTTTATTATGGCTGCTATGCTTGGAGTCTCCCTCTTGCATATGTAATCGAAATCCAGCATCCTCTGGATGGCATTGGTCTGGTAGCCGTAGACGAAAGACTGGGTATTCCTGTCAAAGAGGACGTAGTTCTTTTCCATGGAGATCGCCGTCATTAGTTTGACCTCCCGCTAAGGGCTAATGGAACTATCCTGGTCATGTGAGTCTCAGGTCCATAGACCTCTATTGGCACTCCTAACCTTTCTCCGAGCTGGCGCATAAGCTTCAAACCTAACTCGTAGTTGGGCCCGCCACGCCTGACGTAAATCTTGATGTTGGCATCTATGAGCCTCTGCTGGTACTCCTTCAGGGCCATAACCACGCCCTTGAAGGTGTTGGCCACATCAGTGAAATTGGCGATAGCACCACCGATGAGGAGGATCTTACCCTCGGGGCTCTTGTAGCGGGTCATGAGATCCAGGATGGTCTTGGTATAATAGTAAGTCTCCTCGGTGTTGGGGTCGCCGCTGTACTCGCCGTAGTTGGCCATCTCCAAGCCATAGCCCAGATCGCATATGGTATCGGCGTAGATGACGCTGGCGCCGCCCCCAGCCACCATGGTCCAGACCCTGCCCTTGGGGTTGAGGATGGTGAGCTTTAAGGAAGCTCCTGTCTTGGAATCCAGCTCCTTTATGAACATTTCCTCTGGCAAGAGGGTTCTTCCGAAGGGCTCGGGAAACTGGAGGTCTGTCCAGGTCTTTCTCTGCCAGTACTCCTCGGCATCATCGAGCTTGGCGACCATGTCCAGGGGCACTAGAGAGCCATTTTCGAAAGTGAAGGGGTTAATCTCCAGATAGGCAAATCCGAGGCTCGCGTAGAACTTATAGAGGGCCCTTATGAACTTCTCCACGGACGGAAGCTTATCCCCCAGGCTTTTAGGCAGCTTGGACTTGAAGTCCACCTGGTCTATGCCATTGAGAATATCCACATGGATCTGTACAACCTTGCCCCAGTTCTCCTCAACGCTTATTCCGCCCTGAGGAGAGAAGTAAATGTTATCGCCGTCGTAGTCGGTGCTTATTGCCACATAGAGCTCTTCCTTATGGGGTACAAAGGGCTCTATGAGGAAGTAGGTCAGCCTGCCCGCGATACCTCCCACAGTGACTTCAGCACCTATATTCTTCTTGAGATAGGATACCGCCTGATCCCAGGTTGCATCTAGGAGCACCAGGCCATGCTTTCCCCTCTTGCCGAAGAGCTGATCAGGCTTTACGACTAGCTTCTTAACCTTTAGCCAAGGGTTAACCTTAGCCAGGGCCTCAAGATCCGTGCCCGGGCCTACCAAGGCGATCTCTCCCTTATAGGAGAAGTCTTCGAGGTAATCGGGAAGGTACCTTGCAAATAGACGCTTCGCGTCATATTCCCTAATGCCTCTCTGGGCCATGTCCAAACCACCTTCGCCGTCCCAATGCCCTTCCTATTTAGAAACCTTTCCAAAGGAAGTGATCCATAAGAGGTCCCCCATGCCCGGAAAGGCTGAAATATCTACCGGGAAGATTTAGAGCCATGGAGTGCCCCTGCTGTGGAAAAAGCTGCGCCCGGACCGCAGAGATGGTCCTATCAGAGGTCGAAGATATGTACCAGGCCTGCCGGGGCTGCGCAGCAGAGACCGACCTCGATAAGAGCGCGCCTTTAAAAAGACTTCCAAAGGAGATAGAAAGGTGTCCCGAGTGCGGCAAGGCGGTCCTCGATGGTGTCATGCTGGAGGCTCTAAGAATCCTGAAAGACGTAGGCCTTCGCGACGAGGAGGATTGCCTCAAGAGCGTAGGGTGGCCCCTGATATGCCCGGGCTATCCCTTAGCGTACCCGCCAAGACTGGGGCCACGAACTTTGATGCTGATGGGACAGGGGCTCTCAGCCAGGGCAGCAGAGGAGATCGTGGAGAGAATTCCCGAGGTCAAGGGCGTGATCCTCAGCCGCGGGGTATCGGGGATGGTAGATGACAAATCCCAGGAGAGTGAGCTTCTAGCGGGCTGCGATATCAGGGCAGACGTGATTAGAGGATCCGCCGGGGAGATTGTGATCTACAAGAGCCAATCCAAGGTCCACGTGGAGTTTCCAAGGCCCAGAAATCTCAAGGTTGAGGCTTTGGAGCGGCATCTATTTCAGGTCAGGTCTAGATCGGTGGTGGATGCCCTCTGTGGACCTGGGACTTTAGGGCTCATGGCAGGTTTAATGGGCGCAAAAAAGGTTGTATTGAATGACATATGGCTCCCGGCGGTGGAGAACGCCGTGCTAAATGTCGAGGTTAACAAGAGCCTACTGGGCATTGAAAAAATAGAGCGTTTCCCTATGCCCAAAAAGAAGATCGGTGATGAGCCTGTGCTCATCTGCAGGGCCAGCGGCGCCTGTGATATCGAGGTCTACCACGGGGATTTGAAGAAGCTTTTTACGGTGATTG
>CAZKWM010000153.1:0-5955 GCA_964556405.1 uncultured Methanotrichaceae archaeon
AGGAGACGGCCTTATCGTTTCCAACTATCGCAGAGTCGTAGTTAGTGGAGTTGGTTATGAGGAAACTGCATGCTCTGGATCCACTCTCGAAGATTCCTACGCCCATGGTGTCAACACTTGAGACTGCCATGCTGTATCCACTTATGCCCACTGCCGGAACCGTTGTGCAGGCCATAGCCAGCAATACTATCATTCCTATATTTCTAATAATCTCACCGCATCCCTCTTTTCCGTATCTCACCGTTTTTAGTCTTGATATTTAAATTTGGAAAATAATTAGTTACATACCGCTTAAATTTTTCTGTCTTAAAATATTTTATAAATTATTTATTAAAATCGACCCCTAAAAGTTTCTCCATTTACGGAAGATGGGGGCACGAAACCCCCAACTTGGGAAATAATGATCCCAGAATTTAACCATTAAACTCAAACTAGATCTTTTAGCCCAGTCTCCTATTCGCCGGTCTTACCCAAAGCCTCTACCTTATCCTGGGCAGCCTTCGCTTCATCATCTCTGTGGGGTATCTTTAAGACAGTTGCCCTTCCCCTCCAGGCTTTTATGCTCTCCGGGTCCAAGGCAGTTGCTGCGTCGAAGGATTGGAGAGCCTCCTTGTACCTTCCTACGTTGGCAAGGGAATAGCCTTTATTGGTCCAGGCCAGGGCGTAAAAGGGCGCCGCCTTTATCGCACCATGCCAGAGCATCCTGAGGATTCTCCGGAATAGCTTTATCGAAGTAGGATACGGCCCCTGAATGGCTTCATTGGGCAAGCGCGGCGTTTCCCTCTATCGTCCAATCTTTGCTTGGGGGTTCTCCGGCGGACAGGCTGGTGATCATAGATGCTAAAACGATAGCTGTAATTAGAATCTCTGTCCACACTAGTGCTCCTCCTATATTGTGGTTAATCTATCACCTATGCTATAAACATTTATGGTGTCAGTAGCTCCGCGGATAGAGATAAATGGTCCCAGCGTTCTTGAAGATAGACTCTATTTAATAAAAGCTTATAAAAATTTTAATAAAGGACCATAAAGGGCTCTATTAAAGATAAAAAGAGCCCTCAGGCCCGCTCCTTTATGACAGGCCTGGCCGCTCTCTCGCGCTCCAGGTCCCTGCGGCACATGGGACAGATCTCCACCCAGGACTGGCCCGCAGAATCCACCCTCAAGTTCTGGGGCACCGAGGACCTTATCCTGTCCAGCATCTTCTCAGTAGCAAAAGGCTCGCCGCAGACGGTGCACTTGACCAGATCGAAGGCGATCTCCACGTCTTCGCCCTGCGCCGCCAGGGACAGGGCCTTGCTTGGGCAGGACTCGACGCATATATCGCAGAACTCGCTGCACTTCTTGTAGTGGATGGTCCTCTTATCCCCAAGGTCTTCCCTGGTGATGTTCTTGCTGGGGCAGACGTTGGAGCAGGAGCAGCAGCCTATACACTTGGTGGTGTCCAGGGATATCATCTCTTAACCCCCTGGGCCAAGGCTACAGCCGCAGCAGCTCTGGTTCTGGCCCTCTTGGAAGCCGCATCCGGGTCCAGGGATAGGGCCTGGGCAGGGCAGGTGACCACGCACATGGGGCTTTCCAGGCCTTTGCACAGGTCGCACTTGTGGGCCCATTTGTCCGTCCAGACCACGCCAAAGGGGCAGGCTAAAGCACAGAGGCTGCAGCCGGTGCACTTGTGTATATCGAAGGCCGTGCGCTCACCGTCCTTGGAGAGAGCTTGGGAAAAGCAGGCCATGGTGCAGGTGGCCTCCTCGCAGTGGTGGCAGGTGACGGGTACCGATGCCTTGCTATCAATGACCTTGACCTCCATGTAGCTTCTTCCGCTGTGGACGCGCTTGCAGGCCACCTCGCAGGACCTACAACCTATGCACCTTGAGACATCTACGTAAACAGGCATCTATTCCCTCCGGAATGCTTTGCAGGCAGCAACCTTGAATTCTGGAATCCTCGCCTTGGCATCCCTGGCGTCGGTGGTGACGGCATTGGTGCCCGGGAAATGGACGGGGCATGAAGACGACGCCCCTCTTGACTCTATCGGTCACACGGGCAAGAGTCGTGGTCTCGCCATGGGACGAGGAGACATCCATCGTCTCACCATTCTTTATGTACAGAGTGCCGGAGTCTATGGGATTTATCTCTATAAATAGATCGGGCTCGCGCTCGGCCAGGGATGGGCTGCGTCGGGTCATGGAGCCAGCGTTGTGGTGGACGGCCACTCTTCCAGTGGTGAGGACAAATGGGTATTTATTGTCCGGACTTTCCGAGGCCGGCTTATACTGGACAAGCACCATGAGAGCCCTTCCTTCAGGGAGCTTGAAGCCTTGGGTGTGAAGGATGGGCGTTCCGGGATGGTCGGTGCTGGCATAGGGCCAGGTAAGACCCCCGATACCCAGACGCGCTTTAGTTATGCCTTTGTACTGGGGCACGAGATCGAGGCCCTCCTCCCAGGAGATCCTGACGAAGCCTTCGCCCTTTCTCTTTAGGGGATAGCGCAATCTCTCAGGATGATCGATGATCTCAAGAGCAGCATTACCTTTGGGACATAGAGCGCCCTGGCTGGAGGGATGCTCCAGCATATACTCTATGCCCGTGGCCTTGCTCTTCTCCACGACTAGATAAAATCCGCAGCCTGTGGCACAGTAGGGGCAGATGGTTGAAACAAGCGATCTCAGCATCTCTATCCCTGTAGCGGTATATCCGTTCCTCCTTCACCTTTAAATCTATATTTCTTGCGTCGCGGGCCTCCTCTGAAAAGGGAATTGAAATAAGAACTAAAATTGGAATAAAAGGGGCAGATATTAAAAGGGGCACGATTCAGGCCGTGCTCCTCTTCCCTGAAACCATCTTTTGGGCTGCCTCGCGGCGCAGGATCTCAGAGAACAACTCCTCATCTGCGAAGACGAGGGTGCCAGTGGGGCAGGCGCTCACGCAGGCCGGCATCTCCAGGTCAGGGCAGCGATCGCACTTAATGGCCTTCCTGGCCCCGCTCTGGTGGCCTATAACGCCGTAGGGGCAGGCCATGGCGCACATCCAACATCCCACGCATCTCTCTAGGTCTCTGTCCACTATGCAGCTTAAGGCGTCCTGGGCCATGGCTCCGGTGCGGCAGACGGCAACGCACGGCGCATCCTCGCAGTGGCGGCAGACCAGGGGAACCTTGAAGCCCTCGGCCTGCTCCACGTAGAGCCTCTTTACCGGGCGAGGCGTCTGGCCTATAGCCTCAAAGAGGTTTTTGGAATCAGAGTGCTCGACTGCGCAGGCCATCTCGCAGGACCTGCAGCCCATGCACCTATCCAGGCGGACGAAGATTTCTTTCATCGCTAAATCCCCAGCTTCTTCCTCTGCCCCTCGATGTGATCTATGATGAGCTTAGCTGCCTTGACCGGGTCCGGCTCCACGGCGAAGGATCCTCCGACCACGCCTTTGGCCCCGTGGGTCAGGAGGCTGGTGACCTCAGGGCTTCCCAGTACCGGCGGAACCGTGCCCAGGACCACGTAAATACCTGAGGCCACGGCGTAGGCGCCTATGGTCACGGCCTTCTCGCTCATCCACTCTGGAGCGGCCGCAGCTGCCGGAAGGTCGCTGATGTCCACGCCAAGGGCATTGGCCATGGCGGCGCAGGC
This sequence comes from uncultured Methanotrichaceae archaeon, assembly GCA_964556405.1. Taxonomy (GTDB): domain Archaea; phylum Halobacteriota; class Methanosarcinia; order Methanotrichales; family Methanotrichaceae; genus UBA114. The sequence goes on from CAZKWM010000153.1 coordinate 3,624, forward strand.
AACCATGATTCTGCTTATGTCCACGCATGAGCCCATATGAAGGACGGGCGGAATTCCGAGCGCCTTGCAGACGCCCTTCACGCCATCCCCTGCCCTTTCGGTGGCCTCGGGTAGGAGGAGACCGGCCTTGGCACAGGCCTGGCCGCTACAGCCGGTGTTCAATACGAGGATATTATTCTTGATGAGCTCCTTGACCAGGGTTATATGGCCGAAGTCCTGCTTGACCTTGGGGTTGTTGCAGCCGACGACAGCAGCTACACCACGGATGGAGCCGCCCTTGATGGTTGCAAGAAGTGGGCTCAAAGACCCGCCCAGGGCTCCGAGGATGGCCTCCACGCTGAACCCAACCATGGCCTCGGACTTGATATTGGGGATGTAGACCTTGGAGGGATCCCTTCTCTTGTAGTTCTCTACGGCCTCCTTGATGATGGCCTTGGCGGTCTCCAGGGCGGTCTCTTCCTTGAACTCCACGTGAGTTGCGCCGGGGAACTTGGCCTTGGGTGAGGTGGATATGAACTTGGTGTGGTAGCACCCGGCTAGGGACCCCAGGGCAGGCATGACGCACTGGACATCCACGGCCATGAGCTCCACAGCTCCCGTGGTCACCGCCAGTTCCTGCTGGAGGAAGTTTCCTGCGGCTGGGACGCCATGGCGTGACAGGACCTCGTTCCCTGTGCAGCAGATGCCTGCTACGTTAATTCCCTTGGCGCCGTTCTTCTTGGCCAGGTCCAGAAGCTCATGGTCGGCAGCTGCGTCAATGATCATCTCAGAGAGAAGGGGCTCGTGGCCATGGACTATGATATTCACCTCGTCGGCCTTGAGGACTCCCAGGTTGGCCTCGGTGCGCAAAGGCGAAGGGGTTCCGAACATGACGTCCTGAAGCTCGGTGGCTATCATGGACCCGCCCCAGCCATCGGCGATGGCGGTTCTGAGGCCGTGGAGGATTATATTCACGTAATCATTATCCACGCCCATGTGGGTCCTATGAAGGGCCTCTACGATCTCCCTGTCGATTCCCCTTGGATCGATTCCTAGGCTCTGCCAGAGGGCCAGCCTCTTGGCTGGAACCCTGCGGGTGAACTGTATGGCCCCGTCCTGCTTCCCGAACTCGGCCAGGATGGCATCAGCAAGCTCGGCCTGGGTGCTGACTCCGTACTCCTTCATCAGCCTTTCCAGCTTGGCCTGATCCTTGACCTGATAAGAGGGGGCTTTGCCCTCGGTCATGAGCTTGAAGGTCAGGGCGACGTCCCTGGCATGGTCGGAGTGGGCGGCGGCGCCGGCGGCTATGGACCTAAGGAGGTTTCTGGCCACTATGATGTCGCCTGTGGCTCCACAGGTGCCCTTTGTGGCTCCCTCACCGAAGGGATCTATGCGGCATGGGCCCATGTTGCAGTTGCGACAGCAGATGCCAAGCTCACCGAAGCTGCACCTTGGCTCCTGCTTTTCGAAGCGATCCCACGCGGTCTCTATGCCTGACTTTTTAGCAACGGTCAGCATTTCCTGGCTGGCCACGTCAATGGACTTGTCCCTGGCATCCTTGAACATGACTTTTCCTCTATTTTATGGAAGTTTAATATAACAATCCTTGGAAAATATGCCTAACTTAGAGTATTTAACTCTTATGTAAAACAACAAAATTTATAAATACAATAAGTTTATTTAGGAAAACTGGCGGTATGCCGATAGTTCTGTAAATTGGTAATTAGCCCTGTATCGAACCAGGTTTTGGCGAACAAGGAACGTGATACCGAGCCATGATACCAACAGAAGTACTACATGATTATCTTATAAATCAAGAGACTGGCCTAAAAGCGCTATTAACCCTATTCCCGAGTTGATAACGCGCCGATAAATGTGATTGCCGAATCCTATATCTAAGGAACACCAACGAGAAAAATTCAGGATATAGTTTATCATCTTGGACTTGATCAGCTATCACCTTCACGCGTGTCGGAAATTTCTAATTGATTGGATGGCAAGGTCAAGCAGTTCATCAGTAAGCTCATTGAAAAGAAGATAAAGCATCTATTCGTCTATGCCGGCTACTTTAAAGTCAGAGTTAATACAAGTTAGAATTTATAGCAAAAACTGCATTGATTGAGTCCAGGTTAATTGCAGCTGAACAGCTTGATCTGGATAAAGAAAAAATAAATATCGATTCTCCTGTTCCATTTTATTTTAGATAAGTTTAAAGGACGAGTAAATGCTCAGTGTCCTCCTGGGAAGGATTAAAAAAAGAGCAAGAACCATTTAATTCAGTTAGAATTTGTAGATACGTTCTCTTTTAGATCCTCTGCCATCTCGATATGCTCTTTTTGGCCTCTAATTTAGC
>CAZKWM010000154.1:0-5941 GCA_964556405.1 uncultured Methanotrichaceae archaeon
ACTAATCTAGATATCCAAAAAAGCCCTAAATCTAATCCATGATCTCCATTGAGGTCGAGAAGAAAGAGGTAGCTACCGTCGCCAAGGCTGAGGTCAGAAACCTGCCGGGCATGCTTTTTGGGGGGACTAGCCCCCTCCTCAAGCCCTTCATGAAAAAGCTGGAGGAGCTCATGCCCATGGAAAAGAGGGACCGGGGCGACAGCTATACCCTTTTTAACCTTTACTCCCACATCGACTGGGTCCACGCCGATGAGAGCTGCATCCAGGTGAGACGTGATGGTAAGGTTGTAGAGATAAGCAGGGACGAGCTCTCAGCCAGGATGGAGGAGAGGCACCCGACCACGGAGCACGAGAGGCTAAACCTTGCCGGACTTTTATTCCTTCAGAGCAGTCCTGCACTACAAGCAAGCATAGTCACTAAGTTGAAGAGTTGCCATGGCCTGGGGCTGCCCGAGGGTAGAAGGACCCACCGCTATATCTTCCATATGATAATGGTCTCCCTGGACACCGATAAGGAGAAGATCAGGGTGGAGGTGGACATCTCAAGGCTCAGAAGGAACCTTATAAAGCATAAGTGAGCAAATCAGCACTCAATAAGCAGTTCAATCCTCATTGAAGGCACAGAGATCACAGCTGTGGTGCCAGTCGGGCTCGGCCTTGAACTTCACGGGCGAGTCCACAGGCCACCTTCCCCTCCTAATCCAGTGGACGAAATCGTAAGCCTTGGATGCATCGGTACCTGGAACCAGCCTTCCCACCTCCCTGCCCTCGGCGTTTACGCCATCCAGCTTCTGGAGATATAACGCGGCGTACTCGGGAGAATCTTCCCTGTCGCCATCGTTGATGTACAAGAAGCCCTCATGCTCAAAGCCCATGCACAGGGGCCAGTGGTGGTTGGTCAGAAGCTCAGCTACATTCTCCTCGGTATCCACAGCTTTAACACAAAAAGTCCTATCTCCGTGGTTCATTTCTCCTCAAACTTCACGGGTCTGTGAGCCACCTAGGAAAATAGTAGTCGGGACAGCTCCATATCTTCTCCTGATCCAGCCTGCCCTGGGCCGCATACTTCCCGCTCGCCCACATCATCCTGCTCCAATCGGCTTGGGCCTCTTCTACCTGCCAGTAGCACTGAGGACAGGAGTATCTCTGAGCCCACAGCCTCTCCTTGGCAGCCTGGACTGAGGACCAGGCCGAGTCCGGGTTGAGGTATCTCTGGGCCCACAGCCGCTCTTTAGCCGCCTGGATCTCACACATGGCAGGGACAGAGGCGGTAGGAGAGAATGGAACGGGGGTAGCTACCTCTCCCCCGGTTTGAGGAATGCCGGAAAAATCCGGCGAATCGTTCACAGAGGCAGATCCCTGGACGATGGGGCCAGAGAAGAGAATCAATACGGCAACTGATAGTTTGGCAATTACTGGTCTGTTCATTGCTTTGCCCTCCCTATTCTTACGTATTGAGCGATATTCGCGGCTTTAGGAATTAAAGCTATCCGTGTTTGTTAAAATCTTAATAATAAAAGAAATTTTTTCCCTCAAGAATAAGACGCTTGAAATTCGATCGCAAAGGACAGGCTAAGGGCAAGAAGTGCTCAGTTGCGCTCATCGCCCTATATGCGCCGCTTAAACTACCAGGTGCCTAAGCTCCCAGAGCAGCTTGGGATTTAGCTTGAACATCACTCTAAGCATTCCCCGCAGGTCCATCTCGGATATGTCCTCAGTTGCCAGAGAACCCAGGAGCTTGTTCAGATCCTCATCGGTCAACCTGATGAAGAACTCCTTGTACTCATAGCTCCTCTCTAGGTTCCTGCTCATGGCAGCCCTCCATCGGTCCTCATATTCTTTAAGGCCAGCTTTGGTCACATCCCCGACAGCTACGGCCTTGGCTGCAACCTCACCCGCAATGGCCCCGGCCCTCATGGCATTCAGTATGCCTCCGCCGGTGATGGCATCGGTGTGGCGGGCCGCGTCCCCAACCAGCATGACCCCGTCGACGGTGGTGGTCTCCATGACCCCTGCCACGGGATCACCTCCCACCACCATCTCCACGACCTTTCCTTTGGGGAACTTCTCCCGGATGAAGTTCGTTATGAGCTTGGTTGGAAGCCCCGGCTCGGACTTGGACCCCAGTATCCCTATTCCCACATTGGCGAGGTTATCGCCCTTGGGAAAGACCCAGATGTAGCCGCCAGGGGCGATCTTGTTTCCGAAGTAGAACTCGCAGTAGTTGGAATCTATGCTCTTGTCTTCCACCAGGAACTGGGCGCAGGTGGAAATGTCCTTGGGCTTCAAGGTGGTGTCGATCCCAGCCCACCTTCCCACCTTGGACTCAACGCCATCGGCACCAATGACTATGGGGGCCTCTATGTCGAAGGCCTCGCCAAAGCGTATGGTCTTAACTCCGCATACCTTTCCATCCTTGAAGAGAAGGCCGGTAGCCCTGGTCTTGACCAGGACCTTGGCCCCTGCCTTGGCTGCTTCCGCTGCTAGAGCCCTGTCAAAGACCTTCCTCTCCAGGACGTAGCCCACCTCGGCGCCGGCCTTACCCTCGGACATGATCAGGCAGGTTCCGTCAGGGGCGTAGAGCTTGGCGCCTTTAACGTCAGCGGCTATCCCGCGAGGATCGATGGACGGCAAAAGCGCTCTTAAGGAAGCCTTGCTGACCCCTTCGGCGCAGCGGACGGGGTCTCCTATCTCCTGGCGCTTCTCCAGCATTATAACATCCAGGCCCGCCTTGGCTGCGGCCTTGGCGGCCATGGACCCGCCGGGGCCTGCACCCACCACCACCACGTCGCACTTCACGCCTTGACCTCCAAGGCCCCCACAGGGCAGATCTTGGTGCAGACGCCGCACTCCTTACACCCCAGGGGCACCTCTATCCAGGTCTCCATCAGCTCCAGGGAACAGGTCGGGCAGACGCTGACACAAGCACCGCAATAGCAGCATTTATATCCGTTGACGACAAGCATAAAATCACATTTTAATAAATCAAATGATTACATGCCGCAAGCCCCAGAGCAGCTTTGGATTTAGCTTTAAGAGAGATTTCAGCATATCCCTCAGGTCCATCTTGACGGTATCCTCATTCGTAAGGGAATGGAGGAGCTTGTTTAGATCCTCATCTGTCAGCTTGATGAAGAACTCCTTTAAATCGTAATGCCTCTGAAGCTTATTGCCGTTAGGTTCCTTCCACCGATCCTCATAATCCTTAAGGGATGCTCTTTTAACATCGCCTCGGGAGATTGCATCTGCAGCGACCTCTCCTGCGATTACTCCGGCGGTCATACCAGTTATTATGCCTCCACCAGTGAGTGGATCAGACTGATGCGCTGCATCTCCCACAAGCATGACACCATCAGTGGTCATGGCTTCCAACTGAGGCGCAACAGGCACTCCGCCAACGTCCATCTCCATAACTTTGCCTCTGGGCAGATGGCTCTTCACGAACTCCTGTAATAACCTTAAGGGCTCTCCTGTGCCTGATGATCTCGACCCCAAAACACCTAGGCCTACATTTGCCATCTTCTCGCCTTTGGGAAAAAGCCAGGCATAAGCACCGGGCGCTATCTTATTTCCGAAGTAAAACTCGCAGTAGTTCGAATTGATGCTCTCGTCTTCCACCAGAAACTGGGCACAGGTGGAGATATCCTTGAGCTTCAAGGTGGTGTCAATTCCAGCCCACCTCCCAACCTTGGACTCGATACCGTCTGCACCTATTACTAGCGGTGCCTCGATCTGGAAGGTTTCTCCAGAGCGCATGGCAGATACTCCGCAGATCATGCCATCTCTTTTAAGCAGTCCTTGTGCCCTAGTCTTGACCATAACCTCTGCTCCCGCACACGCGGCCTCCATAGCCAGGGCACGATCGAAGATCTTTCTTTCCAGGACGTATCCTGCCTTGCCACCGGACTGCTCCTCGGAGAGCACTATACTGGCGCCATCCGGAGAGAAGACGCGAGACCCCTTGAGATCAGCAGCTATCCATCGCGGGTCCACCTCGACCAGATCCTTCAACCCCCTTTTACTCACCCCTTCAGCGCATCTGACAGGATCTCCAATTTCCTGACGCTTCTCCAGCATTACGACACTAAGGCCAGCCTCTGCTAGTGTCTTTGCGGCCATTGATCCTGCCGGCCCTGCGCCTACCACCACCACATCGTACTTCACGCCTTGACCTCCAGGGCCCCCACAGGGCAGATCTTGGTGCAGATGCCACACTCCTTGCATCCCTGAGATACCTCTATCCAGGTCTCCACCAGCTCCAGGGAGCAGGTCGGACAGACGCTGACGCAAGCGCCGCAGTAGCAGCACTTGTACCTATTAACAGAAAGCATGAGATCTCCTCAATAAAGAATCTTGAAGTCCTCGTAGTTCTTGCACTTGATCTCAGCCAGCTCCATGCCGGAGACCATGGAGCCTGATGGTCCCGTCTTCATGAGGCTTAATAGTTCTCCCACCTTCTTTCGGTTGCCTTCCAGAACTGCCTCCAGCCCTCCACCGGGCAGGTTCTGGACCCAGCCCTTGACTCCAAGCTCCTCTGCCTTGGACTTGGTATAGGACCTGAAGCTGACTCCCTGAACTCTTCCTGAGACCCTGATCCTGACGCAGATCACCTCAAACCTCCAATAAGATCCTCTAAAGCTTTGCGCTGATCCTTGGCCTTGACAATGCCCGATGCCAGCAAGACGCCCTCAGACCCCAATTCTACTGCAGCCTTCAAATCCTCCCCGTGGGTGATGCCAGCGCCGCACAGAACGCCAACGTCAGCCTCGATCTTCTTTACAGCTGCCACCGATCCTCTCACAACCTCAGGATCGGCCTTGGAGACGGGTATACCGCTTCCAATGAGCTCGGGAGGCTCCACAGCCACGTAGTCGGGCTTGAGAGCCGCTGCCGCCCCGGTTGTGGCCACATCGTTAGTGCAGACAATGATCTTCAAATCAAAAGCCCTGCAGGCGGTGATGCCTGCGCCTATGTCTGCCAGCTTCAAGCGCCTCTCGGAGTGGTTGAGAAGAGATCCAGTAGCTCCAGCGGCCTTTATGGATGCGGCGGTGACATGGCCGGTGAAGCTTCCGTAGCCTACGCCGTCCACGTGCTGGGAATAGATGGGTATATCCACGACTTCTGCCACTTGGTAGATATCAACTATCTGGGGCGCAACGGCGATCTCCGCCGAGAACTCCTTGGCTACGTCGTCGCATATCTGGGCCAGGCGCAGGGCGGATTCGCCCGTGGCCTCTTTGTAAGTCTTGAAGTTGAGGACTATAATGGTCATGATGTCTCTCTCCAAGGCCTCAGATCTCCACAGATGGCATATATATTTTGGCTGCCGTCAGGTCCAAGGGAGCTATAGCATCTCTCGTAAATCTCCTGGTGGACGCACTCTCCGGTGACGACCGCCTTAACTGAGCCCTTGTAGATCATGGCGATCATGGGCAGGGGCCCTTTCTCTCCATCATAGAGGATATGGTACAGAAGGCCCCAGGGATCGGAATAGTCGATGCTTATTAATTTGAGCTCCGTGTGCTTGCGGAGAAACTTTAGAAGGGCAGGCATAGATCTCTGGCAAACGACGCAGTCAGCCTTCCCAATGAAGAGGACCACGGGATTCTCCTCTTGAGATAGCTCCTGCACCAGCCTCTCGGCAGGCCCATAGGTCTCCTTAAGAAAATCCCTGACCACGTCCTCCGCCTCGTCCCTGGTCATTCCATGCTTGGACGCCAGATCGGCGCTCAGCCGCTGGAGCTTGGAGGAAAAATAGTCCTGTACATGGCTCTTAAGGTCCATGAAGAGGTCGTACGCCTCCATCCATAAAATAGTAGTGGTAATAGAATAAAGGGCAGCAAGAGGCTCTCTTTAAGCTAGCACCTCGTCCTTCAGTATGTACCGTATGAGATCCTCTGAGAGCTTGGTTTCCCTCTGAACTCTCTTTACGGTCTCGTCA
>CAZKWM010000155.1:0-5917 GCA_964556405.1 uncultured Methanotrichaceae archaeon
CCGGGGTCTCCGGGGCTGAGGTGTTAATATGAAGTTCAGAGTTCATCATCCGAAGCCCAGACATCATCGTCTGAAACACAGACTTCGCAGTTTGAGCACCAGACTTCACCTGTTGCAGTTCAAAGTTCAGAAGGTGATAAGAGAATCCCAACCACCGTAGTCCAGGCTTCATCGTCTGAAGTACAGACTTCATTCCATGTAGTCCAGAGCTCAGAAGATGGAGTTCAGATTATTGATATAACTGCCCTGGATCAGGCACTAAAGGAGGCAGAGAGATATCCCAAAGTTACTGCCTATTCACCCGAGTTAGCTGCCGTGATGAGGTATAACGAAATTACATTGAGGAGATATAGGATCAGCACTGAAGCTGCCAAGATACTGGAGGACCAGGTAAGGAAAAAGTATCCAGAGATCTGGTCTGAGGTTAGCAAAAGGGTACAGCACAAGAAGAGAAGGAAATAAGTCAACTACCACGGCCTGAAGGCCGGGGACACCGGGGATAAAGCCCTGAGCTTTCTCATGTTTTCATCGTAAATGCAGCATATAGTTTTAACTAGAGGAAGCTATAAGACCCTATAGATAGTTACCACTGAGAAAAATAGGTTCTGACGGTGCTGCCAGCGTCGCCAGAGTTGCGCGGAATGCGCAGGAAAGTAGTATTGAAAACATAGCTTTGGCTCTCATAAATAGTTATCTGTGCCCAGCCGTATCGCCATTAGATCGCTCCTTAAGCAAAGGCAGGTGCTCGTGAATGGCTGCGAAGATCCCACCTGCTGGAGCCCTGAGCTTCAAAACAGCACTTGTTGACGCCAACAAAACCGATAAGGAGCGCCAGATGGAGCAGGACCTATACATACAAGAGCTTAAGGCCCAAATCACGAAACTTGAAGCATATATCGAGCGGTCTGATGAAGAGATTAAGACTCTTCTACAAAAGTGCAACCTCCTCGAGCGTGAAATCACCCACTTGAATAAGGCCGCGGAAAACAGGACCATAAATAAATCGAAGGCTTCGGTCAAAGGTGACTTCAAGCAGGACTTAATGAATCAAATGCAGAAGGTGTTCACCTCTCTAACTTCACTCGCTACAGAAACCCTATCTTCGCTAATCGAGCACCAGACGGTCGATACCCAGGGAAGAGAGCTGGCATGGCTACTTAAGTCCAGGCCCAATGACCTCCAAGCCAAGCTAAGCTTGAAGGAGACCTCATACCAGGATGCCGTTGTTACGCTAGGGTCGCTGGTCCACAACGCTGTAGATTTCATATCGCAGGGGAGGAAACCCGCTTTGCCTGAAGGTTGGACAACACATAGAGCAAAAATACTTCTTGAACGCCTCACAGTAATGAAATAGATCGACACGAAGCAAGCTATCAATATTATATCTCGTGATGAACAATGAGCCCGCCATGTCAACACCCTTAGCTTACGCCTTGCTTACACGTTTTCCTCAGCCGCCCTGTACAGGCCCGGGCTCACCCCGTCCTCTGAGGCATCAAACGACACAGATAAATACTACAAGTGAAGTATCAAAACCACCGAGGAGATCCGAATTTCCGAGAATGAAGTAGCAATGGACTCTGACAAGCACCGTAGCCTTTGTAGACACCGTAGGCTGTCGATTAGTTCTATATCTTCCCTAACAGGACCTGATGGGAATGATTTTGCATTCGATAACGAGTCTGTTTTCTTTGGCGCAGGTCCAACGGTGATGATCTAAATGAACAAATGTAAGGGTCACGTTCCTAAGAAAGATATCATGTATATTTTAAAGGAGAATGACTCGCAATATATAATTAATGAGAGTTATTTCTACAAGACAGAGCCGTACTACACCATAGTGAAGAATGAGCACGAGGGCATAAAGACAGAGCCTTCCAGCGCCGACGTCCTGGATGCCTACGTGGTGCCCATATGCCTGGAAAAGGCCAAGCTGGCAGGAATACCCATAGCCGATTGGGTGATCTCCTACCAGTATGTCTCCTTGCCGGCTGTAGTATACGGCCTCAACTACTTCTCCACACCATCGGATCATTTCGTGGTGAAGGACCTGGAGGAGGCAAGCAAGGTCATCAAACACGTGACAAACCGCGGAAAATACCCATTCTGTTATCAGAAGGTCAGTGATTCGTCCATGGTGGCCACCTGCGTGTCCATATTTGGCAAGACCATCAACTGCTGCGAGAGGGTGTCCTCTCTGGCCGAGAAGGTCTACGATACCTTCAGAATACCCCTAGTTGACATGGTCATGATAAAGGAAGGGGGCGAGTACAGGCTCTCAGCATTAGCGCCTGTAAAGTATTCTAAATTATCCAAAGAAGAGAGTGAGATGCTGCAAAACCTCCTGGACAGGAGGGGTGGAACATCATGGGTAAACTAGGCATCTTCGTCAATAGACAGACCTTGAGCAGCTCAGAGCAGCTGACTGCCCTGGTCAAGTGCAGGGACGTAGCAGAGAGCATGGGCTATACAGTGGAGTTCATCTTCCCGGTGGACATAAAGAAGATCCCCAAGCTCGATGCCCTCTTTATCAGGGCCAACACCGATCCCATGAACATCACCTATGTGGCAGCCAGAATCGCCAGCCTCTACGGAGTGCCTGTCATAGACGATCCCGACTCCATAAGGATCTGCGCCGACAAGATCAACATGTACATGCATCTGATGAAGAAGGAGGTCTCCATGCCGAGGACGATCTTCCTGAACAAGAAGGAGATCGATGCCGAGAGGATCAAGGCCCTCTTCAAGGAGCTGGGCAAGCCAGTAGTCCTCAAGGAGCCTTCTACCTCCTTCTCAGCCAGGGTGGAGAAGGTCGCCTCGGTCACGGATTTCCTGAAGGTTGCCAGGAGGTTCCAGAAGCTCTCCGATTGGATAGTAGTACAGGAGTATATAGAGAGCAAGTACGACTGGAGGATCGGAGTTCTGAATGGCGGACTCCTCTACGCCTGCAGGTACATCATACCTTCGGAGACCTTCAAGATCCAGGCCTCAGTCAACGGCCACATAGTTTACTGCGATGTGGAGAGCGTGCCCATGGACCAGGTGCCCCAAAACGTCATAGACCTGGGCCTGGAGGCAGGCATGGCCATGGGTCACGGCCTTTACGGCGTGGATATAAAGGAAAGCAACGGCAAGCTCTACGTCATAGAGGTCAACGATAACCCCTCCCTGGAGGGCGGCGAGGACACCAACTACCCTGATATGTACAGGAAAATCGTCTCCTATCTCATGACCGGAGATACGGCCATGGATATGCGCGAGTACATCCAAGATTATGGGCCTTATGGCTTCCATGATGAGTACAGCCTAGGCGCAGCACCTGCCTACGTCCAGGGAGACTTGCCCACCGACGACCTGTACACCTACAAGATTGACTTCAGCGATAAGTAGATAAGCAATCCATTTTTTAATTTTTAAAAGACTTTTCATTAAAGGTGATCCCATGGACTCTTCGACTCTATATGCCCTGAGCAGGGCGTGCGCCAAGTGCGATATAGGCGGAAGATGCTGCTTTGAGGCCAGGCCACCCCTGACCGAGGAGAGGATCAGGATACTGATGGATAACGGCGTTCGCCCTGACCAGATCGACAGAATCGGGACCGGGTACAAGAGGCTAGGCACAAGGCACGACGGTTTTTGTACCCTGTTCAAGGACGGCAGGTGCAGTATCCACTCTGTAAAGCCCGAGACCTGCATTGCAGGGCCCTTCACATTCGATGTCAAAGGCGCTGTCCTGGAGATCTACCTGAAGAGGGAAAAGATCTGCCCCATGGTCGCCTTTCTTAAGGAGAACAGGAAGGTTTACGATGAGCTCTTCGAGGCCGCTGTGGAGAACATAGTGAAGCTGTTGGATGGAATTCCCCAGTCGGAACTGGCGGAGATAATAAAGATTGATGAGCCCGACACCGATCTGGCGGCGGAGATAAGGCTTAAAAGAAGGCTTCTCTAATAGATAAAGTAGCAGATACGATAGAAAAGAAGGTCGCATGTCGGTAATAACCGTTGGGACAAAGGTTGGAACTGAGCACGAGTACTCCATCAATGATCTGAGCTTCACCCCTCTGCCCATCTCGGATAAGATCCTAGAGAAGATCCACGGTTCTGTGGAACACGAGGTGGATTTCGGCCCAGTCAAGGTCTCCAAGGAGCTGCAAAAGACAGCCATTGAACTCATACCTGCCAGGCCCGGGACCCTCGTCGAGCTTGAGGATATGCTTTACCAGGGGCTGAAGAAGTTATACGCCGTCCTAGATTACCGGTATAAATTCCTGGGATTAGGGATGCATCCCTTACTGACCCTGGACCAGACTACTTACTGGGATCACGACGAGCAGGAGTACTACCAGATCTACGACAGGCTCTTCAACATCCGCCAGCACGGCTGGCTCAACATTCAGGCCCTCCAGATCAATGTGCCCTTTGGGGATAAGCAAAACCTGGTGGCCATGTTCAACCGGATGAGGGCCCTCATGCCTTATCTGATAGCTATCTCGGCCGCCTCGCCCTTCGTTGAGGGAAAGCTCACATTCTATATTGACAACCGGCTGGTCTACTACAGGGAGAACCAGAAGCAAATACCATCTATAACCCACGACATACTCCCCGAGAGGCTTTCAAGCGTGGATGATTACATCGAGATAAACCGCGGCATCTACGCAAGCCTTCGGGATTGCGGTGCCGATATCCTCTGTCGGGAGTGGGTCAACTCCAGGGGTGTCATCGTCAGGTTTTCCAGGGGCTGTCTGGAAGTCAAGGCCATAGACGAGCAGGAGTGCCTGAAATCTGATATGGCCATAACCGCCTTTCTCCTAGCTCTTCTGAGATCCGATCTGAGCCTGGAGGAGGATGAATCGTCCCTGAAGTCTCTGATGGAAGAGGCCATGAGGAATGGGACTGAGAACCTCAGGCCTGAGCTGGAAAGGCTTTATAAGGCAGCTTACGAGATCTCTACTGAGGAGGAGAGAAGGTATCTGCCCCTGGTAAAGCATAGGATAAAGAAAGGCAGCCTTGCTGAGGTCTTGAGGTGGCAGTATAAGGATTCAGGGGATATCAAGTCCATGCTTCCGAGATTAGAGGAAGCCCTCAGGGAGAATAAACCTTACTTAGGGTAAAGTAGACTGGGGATGCCTGAGCCTTTAAGGAATATGATAATGTAAATTTTGCTAGCTGGCGAAAATGACCAAGTTCGTGGATGCAATAGAATCCCTTTACTCCTCAGAGGGCCTTTCGTACATGGCTGAGATCTCCCTGCTTCTCTCCATGCCACTTCTAAGCGCCTCCAGAAACGTGCTCCCGCGCTCTAGGCTATCTATGATGGCCTCGGTAATTCCGCCCTTGGTCTTCATTCTCCGGATATAGCTCTCCCTCTCCTCTTCGGAGCTTCTATTGGGTAAAACTCCCTTGGCCCACTCGTAAATCCCTTCGAAGTCATGATACTCTTGGCCTATAATCTTGGCAGCCGGGGCGGAAGGAAGCCCTTTCTTTTCCGCAGATAGGAGGGCAGCAGGGAGGCAGACTCCGGTCGTGAAGGCGTGCATCATGGACTCATCAGAGATCTCATAGACGGTCTGGCCGAGGGAAATTATCATCTTTTTAACCCTGTCACTTGGAGGATAGACCGCAACAATGCTCCTACCGGCTTTGATGGTATCCGGACCGCCGGGCATGATCCTCACCACATCCACTCCCAGGGCTTTCTTCAGGGAGGTTGATGAGACGCCTGCCATGCAGGAGATTACCAGGCCCTCTTTGGGGAAGGTGAGGTCTCTCAAACTATTCAGGTATAGGGGCCTTAGGGCGATGAAGATAATTGAAGATCTGCTGCATATCTCCTGATTGGTGTAGATATTCTCCAGCAAGCCTGCCACCTTGAGGCCCTCTAGGGTAGAAGCGCTTCCTCCGTAGGAGATCAGGAGAT
>CAZKWM010000156.1:0-5890 GCA_964556405.1 uncultured Methanotrichaceae archaeon
CTCCATGTTTAGTGCTTTCTGTAAAAAGGATAGGGTAGGTTTTTAGGAATGCTCACCATTTCACCTCGTCCCTTAATGGCATTACACATGCCAAAGATCAGACCAACCTGATCTATCATCATCCTTATTTAGTCCAAGCCCTTAAATGGAACCTTCTAATTATATATCTGAGAATACATAAAAGGTCGTTAGGGAATCCACCGTACCTCTAGCACTATTTTAACATAGCACAGATTATTTAAGCAATTGAGAGAACTAAATCACCTCAGAGCATCATGAAGCGATTGATAATTGTACTATTCATATTGGTGACCTTGACCTTTCTAGCTAACAGCATGAAACCCGTACCCCTCAGCGGCCATGGTGGTAAAGTAATGCTGAAAGATGTGACCAACAGCTCAGAGGGCATCACCTGGAACAACGTTACTATGGTCAGCATAAACGGCGTAAAGAATAACACGACTGTGGAAATAGATAGTGTTAAAAATAACACACAGGTGGACATAAACCTCACTACAGGCACCCTCATAGCCAATAATACCACCAAAGAAGGCCTCTGGGTCTGGGGAGGCAAGCCTCAACCAGTGCCTCAGACTATACTGGACCCCGATGCGGGGACCAGACAGATCATCAAAGATAACAGAGCCTGATGAGATGTCGTGAAACTCCCTATTATTTATAGGAAGGATTAATCTCATTTTATACAATGGGTGATGGGTAATATGATAAAAGATCCAGGCCTTTGATACATATCGTAGCTGAGATAGCGAGCATTAAGGGAGAATGCAGTGCAGGCCATAAGGCAGGAGATTGATTCGATATAAGCTGTCATAATCCAGATGGCCTGTGCGGCTTCTTCTACCACCAAATCTACCCCGGCCTTCAGATAGTGGTCTGATAGCCGAAACCTGGTGATTATAGAGCTAAAAGGCATGGAGAGATAGCATCAACCGTGTAAAAGATCTTTAAGATACGAGACTTGCCGTTTTTAACTATCGTTTTTCATTAAATGTGAGCCGGGTGACAAGGGATATACCGGATCTCCAAAAAGGTTTTACCCTGGCAGGGCATCTAAGCAGGGGATGTTCCAAAAGGTCCTTATCGCCAACCGCGGTGAGATCGCCATCAGGGTCATGAGAGCCTGCCGAGAGCTGGGCATCTCTACCGTGGCCGTTTACTCCGAGGCTGACAAGAACGCCCTCTTCGCCAGATACGCCGACGAAGCGGTTTATATAGGCCCTTCGCCTTCCAGAGAGAGCTATCTGAAGATCGATAACATAATCAAGGCCGCCAAGGAGACGGGGGCTGAGGCCATCCACCCGGGATACGGTTTCCTATCTGAGAACACCGGCTTTGCCTCAGCCTGCGAGGAGAACGATATAGTCTTCATAGGCCCGCCGAGCAGCGCCATTGATGCCATGGGCTCCAAGATCACTGCCCGCCAGACCATGAAGAAGGCGGGAGTCCCTATAGTCCCGGGCATCGAGGAGGGCATCACCGACCCCGATGAAGCGGTGGAGATCGCCGAGAACATAGGCTATCCGGTGATGCTCAAACCTGCAGCCGGGGGTGGCGGCATTGGCATGAAGATAGTCAACAGCAAGGATGAGGTTATACCGGCCCTGACCTCCTCCCAATCGGTGGCCAGAAGTGCCTTTGGTGATGATACCATCTACATAGAGAAATACCTCACCAACCCCAGGCACATCGAGTTCCAGATCCTTGCGGATAATAAGGGCCATACCATCTACGTCTCCGACAGAGAATGCTCTATTCAGCGCAGGCATCAAAAGCTGATAGAGGAGTCCCCATCGCCGGTCATGACCCCCGATTTAAGGGAGAGGATGGGTTCCATTGCGGTCAAGGCAGCCAAGGCCATCAACTACGCCAGCGCCGGGACCGTGGAGTTCATGTACTCCAATGGCGATTTCTATTTCTTGGAGATGAACACCAGGCTCCAGGTGGAGCATCCCATTACTGAGATGGTCACAGGGGTGGACCTGGCCAAGGAGCAGATATTGATAGCCTCGGGAGAGAACCTGGCCTACGATCAGAGCGATATGACCATCCGGGGATGGGCTATAGAGTGCAGGATCAACGCCGAAGATCCCCTAGGAGACTTCGTCCCATCGCCGGGAAGGATCAGCAGGTACAGGAGCCCCGGAGGTCCCGGCATAAGGGTTGACAGCGGCGTTTACAACGGCTACGTCATTCCACCCTACTACGACTCCTTGATATCAAAGCTGGTCGCCCACGGCAGGGACAGGAAGGAGGCCATAGCCAGGATGGAGAGAGCCCTTTACGAGTACATCATAGTGGGAGTGAAAACCAACCTCATCTTCCACAAAGCGGTCCTGAGGAACAGCAGGTTCAGAAGCGGCAACATCAATACCAATTTTATTAAGGATGAGAACATCCTGGAGGCGGTCAAGCAGGTGGCAGCTGAGGACGAGGAGAAGGGCAAATCCCTGGCTGCTGCCATGGGCGCAGACACCAGGAAGCTGGCCGCCATATCCGTGGCAGTGGGCACCTACATGGCCCAAGCTGAGCCCAAGGAGAAGATCTGAGTTGGGAAATGGCATCTTAAGCTACCTCAAAGGTGGCTCCTGGGTCTCGGGCGAGGATATGGCCAATAGGCAGGGCATCTCCAGGGCAGCAGTCTGGAAGCAGATACAGATCCTCAGAGCTAAGGGATACTATATCGAATCCTCGACTAATAAGGGGTACAGGCTGGTCAGTGAACCGGACCTCCTGGACGCCGGGGCCCTGCGCCAGGACCTCAAGACCAAAGTAGTTGGCAGGGACATCTACTACTATCCCGAGGTCGAGTCCACCAATGACACGGCCAGGAAGCTGGCCTGGTCCTGCGATGACGGAACGGTCGTAGTTGCCGAGACTCAGAGGGCAGGAAAGGGAAGGCTTTCCAGATCCTGGCACTCTCCTCCTGGCGGCCTGTGGATCAGCGTTATACTGAAGCCCAGGATCTCCTTGGCCCAGGCCTACAGGATCAACATGGCTGCCAGCGTTGCCGTGGCCAGGACCTTATCTTCCCTCTACGGCATCAAAGCCACCATAAAATGGCCCAATGACATCCTGGTAAACGATAAGAAGATCTGCGGCATCCTTATGGAGATAAGCGCCGAGGTAGACCAGCTCGATTACGCCATTATCGGCATAGGTCTAAATGCCAATGTAGAGGCCAAAAACTTTCCCAAGGATTGGAAAGTCATATCCTTGTTGGAGGAACTCGGGTCAAGGGTTTCAAGGACCGATCTGGCCCAGAGGCTTCTGGAAGAGCTAGAAAATGCCTATCTATCCATGGGCTCCAAGAAGAGCTATGAGGACTGGTGCCGTCTCTCCGCTACCATAGGGAAGCAGGTCAGAATCACATCTCATAGCGGCGATTTGGAAGGCCTGGCGGAATCTCTATCCGAGGACGGAGCCCTTATGCTACGCCTGCCAGGTGAGACTAGGCGCATCCTGGCCGGGGACTGCATCCACCTGAGCCTCTCAGATCAGCATCCTGATCAGAACCAGAGTTCAAACCAAATTTAGTTAAGATAGGGAGAAGGATGAAAGGGCGCAAGGTTAGCGGCATAGCCAGGGACACACTGGATTTCATATTGGAAGCGAGCAGGTCATCCATGCCCCATGAGTTCGCGGGCCTCCTCCAGGCAGACAAAGGCGTTATAACTGAAGTCCTCATCCTTCCGGGCACTGAATCCTCCAGGATGAGCGCCCTGGTGAGGTTGTACATGCTACCCAATGTCCATTTGGTGGGCTCAGTCCACAGCCACCCGTCTTCGCATCTCCGGCCCTCCAGGGAAGACCTGATCTTCTTCACCAGGACCGGCGACTACCACATAATAGCCGGCCCCCCCTTTGACAGGACCTCCTGGGTCTGCTACGACGCCATGGGGGCCAGAAGAGACCTGCCTGTGCTTTATGTGAAATTCAAAGACGATGGGTTTGATGATTTAGAGTTCGACGACGTAGATTTCGATGATAAGGAGGCTGGCCCTTGACCAGGGTCCTGGCCACAGGCACCTTCGACCTTCTCCATCCCGGGCACATCCTCTACCTAGAGAGGTCCAGGGCTCTAGGAGATGAGCTGGTGGTCATCGTTGCCAGGGACATCAACGTCAAGCACAAGCCAAAGCCCGTAATCCCCGAGGATCAGAGGCTCAGAATGGTCTGCGCTTTAAAAGTGGTGGACAGGGCGGTCCTTGGCTGCGAGGACGATATCTTCGAGGCTGTAGAGCGCTTAAACCCCGATATCATAACCCTGGGCTACGATCAGCATTTCGATCCCGAGCCCCTTAGAGCAGAGCTATCCAAGAGGGGCTTAAGGCCAGAGATAGTGAGGATCGGAGCCCATGACCCCTGTGATCTCTGCAGTTCCAGAAAGATAAGGGCTGCAGTCCTGGAGCGCCGCCAGGAGCTTGATTCTAAACATCAGCAATAATCAAACTCAATTCCTAGTTTCAGGAGCCGTCAGATACTTATATAGATCTCTCGTTCTGCGTAGACCGTATGGCCAGAGTTGCAGTTGGAGGCACCTTCGATCCCATCCACGACGGACATCTGTCGCTGCTGAGGATGGCTTTTGAGCTGGCGGATGGGGGAATGGTCCACATAGGCCTTACATCAAATAAGATGGCTAGAAGCCAGAGGACCAGGCCCGTCCGGGACTTCCAGGTGAGGCTTAGAAATCTGGAGGACGCCATAAGGAAGAACTTTCGTGCCTACAACTTCGAGGTAGAGGAGCTAAAGGACTCCTACGGCTCTGCCCTGAAGGATGATTTCGACTACATTGTGGTCTCACCTGAGACCGAACCCATGGCCAAAAAGATCAACAAGATAAGGATCTCCAAGGGCCTTGATCCCCTGGAGATATCGGTGATTCCTTACCTGATGGCTCAGGACTGCGTGAGGATAAGCTCCACTAGGGTTGCCAAGGGCGAGATAGATACCCATGGGAAGGTGCTCTAGTCGGCTAACGTTTAGCGGGCTGATGGAGTTTTGAAGGCAGAAGATAAAAAGGTAGCAAATATGTCCAGAGGATTTTTGTCTCTGGACTATGGTTGACATTACCGACACTTGAGGGATTATCAGTGCTTGGTTATCTGGAGGGTACTGATAAACGTATTGAAATTCGCCTCATCCTGAAGGCTTAAGATTCCAATTAGGTCTTTGGTTACATTCTGACTGTAGAAGGTATCGCAGTGCTGATCTTAAGGGAAAGTAGCCATCCTGCCAGTTCTTCTATAGGTAGTAGCATAGCCCGCTCTAACATGTCCATCAATGCCATTTACTTTAATGGATGCGATCTTTAGCTCAGATACTCTATAGGATTCAAGCGTACTTGCTATCCGGCCATCTAAAAGCTCATCGTTCACGGGCGAAAGCTTCTTGAATTCGTATATGAAGGCGTCCGTCAGTTCATGGTCTTCTTGATAGTGTGCAGTTATTAGCCACATTCCTACAATGTCCTCAGCTCCTTGTATGGCCTCTCCAAAATCGCTGTACATGCTTTGGAGCTCCAGGCCGAGGGAGGATTTGAAATTAATAAGCCATGGCTCAGCTCTCTCTATATAAGGCATTGATACCGAGTTTGCACTGGATGCCCCACTCCAAAAGAAGGACTCTGCGAAGAGAAGCTCTAAGAGTCGTTTCTGACATACTCCCAGGGCTAAAGCACCTGGGGTTCTATTGTTAGCGGGGTTCGCGCCAGAGCAATTTTAGGGCTATCATTGGTCCTTCTGATAGGCCTCATAAGGCCGGTCGGTGGAAGGATTCAGGTGGATGGAGAAGTCCTATCCCAGGAGACGATCCGGGCCTGGAGAAGGCTTATTGGCTACGTCTCCCAGGACACCTTCCTCTTTAACGA
>CAZKWM010000157.1:0-2987 GCA_964556405.1 uncultured Methanotrichaceae archaeon
GCATCATCCGGTGAGACATATTGACTTCATCCAGGAGGTCTGCCGCCCTCTGGATAGATAGAGCACTGCCGCCCATCTCCTCCACAGCTCTCATGACGTTGACTATGACTCTCTCGTCGCCATAAAGGGCAAAGGTCCTCTGGAGCATTATAGCAATCCTTCGGGCTATATCTCTCCTGACTGGATCATTCAGATCCGAGGCTATGAAGTCCGATGATGCAGGCTCCAGGGTTTCGCCGCAGGCGCACTTCTCCCCGGCGCGGCTGGGAGGCTCTACCCTCCTGCACCTAGTGCACCTGGCCACGTGATAGATTACGCTTCCTGTGGCACCAGGGAAGGACTCAACTCCTCTGAGCACATGCATTAGAACGCTCTTACCAGAACCACTCCTCCCCAGTATGCCTACTGCCTCACCATCCTCTATGACGAGGTTGATTTTGTGCAGCGCTTCAACCTCTCCGAATCTAACTGTAAGGTCCTTGATCTCGATAAAAGGTGCCAATTTATCACGCCCCGTCTGCTAAGTCATTTATGTAAGGTCCATATGGTACAGATCCCTTGCCACAATGCTACTTAAGTTTATCCGCGGCCGAGAATGATTTAAGCGATTACCGATAACGATTGTTATAGGATTCTTATCTAAGACATATTCTATCCTAAAATTTTATTCTAAAATAAAGATTTTAGGCCCCGAATTTATGGCAGCAGGGCTTGGGTTTACTCTTTACTCTGATCTCCTGAGGATATAAAGGCCCTGCCCGGAAGGCTTCGGTGAGGGACCTGATCTCATCCCTCAAGCCCTCTACCTCGGACCTCAGTTTATCCAGGGCTTTCTTATTGGCCAGGACGGCCTCATCCGCCCTCGGCATCCATGCCAATGAAGTAGCTGGCCAGGGTTGCGGTCACATATCCATCTAGCGCAAAGGAGAAGAGGCCCAGCATAAAGGCTAGGACCCCTGCCTTCTGGGCTGTAAGGCCCGTAATCAGAGCCTACGGTGATGGCTATGGAGGTGTACCACAGGGCGTTGTCGAAGTTCTTCAGGTCAGGGTTGACGTCCCTTTCGAAGAAGAACATACCAGCAGAGCCAGCCAAAGCTACTACCGAGGCCAGGGGGCGACCACATAGCCAAAGTTCCTGCGCCCCATGGTGAATCTCAAAGCCTTCATGGACCAGTTGGCGGAGCTAACTACCATGGTCAGAGCCAGGACCCTGGTAAATCTGAGGATGCTCAGCACCTGGAAGACCCGGAAGGCCGGAACTATCAGGGCTACAACTAGTGAGCCAGTTGGACTTCAGGAAAGTCCCTTCTCCGGCGCCAGGAAGAACTTGAGGAGGAAGTCGGTTATGAAGATGATCCATATGGTGCCAAGGAGGGTTTCTAAGGTAGGATTGAGGCCCCATACCAGATCTACCACTAGAAGGCCGAGCCATACAATGCCCAGGATGGCCATGGGAAGGTTGAGGGTCTCGTCGAGCTGATGCAAAAGTTCATTGCGGTTTTTATTAAACTCCTCTTGATCCAAAGGGCTAAGGCTTTTCAATGGAATCACCTTTAATGCTGGTTTATACCACTCAGGATAAATTCTTAGAGAGATGGTGCCCTGAAAATAGATCAAGCCTCGCGTCGACTTCGAAACAAACCTTATCGTTCTTCGCTACGATCTCCAGCTTCCTTTCCTCTCGGCAGAGTGGGAGTATAGGGTTCTTGTGCTGCCATCGTATCCAAAGAAGAGGGAGACCAGATATGGGGCATCCTCTCTCTCCTCCCTGACGACCATTTCCTTTTCGTTTCTCCTCAGTCCTCTCACTAGGAAGAGGACAGCTGGCATTGGGCCAGTGCTTTAATGAGCTCATCAATCCGGATCGGCTTGCTTATGTAATCGTCCATACCCACGCCTATGCACTTATCCATGTCTCTTTCAATGGCATAAGCTGTAACAGCTATTATCTTGGGGCCTTGAGGCCAGCGTTCTTTGATCTTTCTGGCAGCTTCCAGGCCGTCCATGTCGGGCATCTGTACATCCATGAGGACCACATCGTAGGGCTGGCGCTCTAGGGCCTGGAGGACCTCCAAGCCGTTGGCTGCTACATCGGCCCCGTAACCCAGCTTCTTCAGAACTCTCAAGGCCATTTTCTGGTTTACGGGGTTGTCCTCCGCCAGGAGAATGCGCGGGGGCTTCAGCTGCTCGGTCTCCTTTATCATCTCTTTTTTCCTCTTAGGCTCCAAGGCCTTGAAGTCCTCGCTATCTTTAAGGGTGCCTGCGGCCAGGTCTATGAGGCTGGACATCATCTGAAGGTGGTTCTTGACACTGTGGTGTCCCTCCTTCAAAAGAATCTCCTTTTCTTCTGAGGCTTCTTCAAGCCCCTCCGCCAGGAGCTTTTGCTCAGTGACATCCTCCATGGACCCGATGAAGAATCGTATCTGTTCACCCTGATCATATACAGGAGAAATTTTCTCCTTGATCCAGAGGCTCCCTCCCTCCTTATGCGTGAGGCTTAACGTCTGGGCATATATTCTGGGAGATGGGTCTTCGAGACACCTTGCCACGAAATCCTTTCTCTTCCCATCCTTCCTCCCAGACAAGGTTTCTGTAAAATCCTTTTCTAGGAGGCGGACGAACTCAGTCTGGCTGTATCCCAAAATACCTTTGACCTGGGGGCTTACGAAGTCCACAGCCCCGTTTTTAGCATTTACTCTATTGATCTCTCCACAGCTTGATAGGATGGTGGCCGGATCAGAATCGTTCACAGGGCCGTAGAGCCCTTCCAGGGGACAGGATAAAGAGTTCAAGGTAAAACGCCTTCTTCTAATATAGCCTCTTTGGAGTTTCCATTTCCACCACCGAGATTGCCTGCTCCAGTGGACTGTCTAGAATGCCACATAAAGTCACCAATGGATGATACCTAGCTTATTACTTCAGTTACTGTTGAGATATCTCTAAATAGATTACGGCTGATTAGGGATAAAATGATTTCTTAAGGAATA
>CAZKWM010000157.1:3087-5782 GCA_964556405.1 uncultured Methanotrichaceae archaeon
AGTTACGCTACATATAATGCTATAAAGAACGACCTAACGCTGCAAAATTTAGAAGACGCCGGACCCAGGTCTCAACATCTATCTGTCTATTTCGCAAACCGCACGGCTGCAGTAGTCTTAAGCCTGGACCATTGGAGCATGCCTCCGCAGGCGCATGCTGCGCTGGATTTTACCCTTAATGGTGCAGGAAAACCAGTGCTATAATCATGCCCAGGAGCAGTCCTGCCAGCTGAGTAGCGATCTTCTTAGCACTATTGCCATCCATGTAGACCTAACCTTGTCAGACTCTTAAATTCCCTGGAAGGGATAAGAGATAGCCCTCGCCCCTCAAAGGGAGAGAGCATTAATGGTGTGCTCCGCCGTGGCCTGAGTTGTGGCCGCCGTGGGCTGCCCCGCCCGTCCCTGCCTTGACCGCCAGGAAATCCCTGTTTAAATAAGCCTGATGGGCCAGCTCAAGGCACTCCGTGCAGATGTTCATGGTGGTATCCTTGGGCCCCTTGATGGTGGCCAGGTTGATCTTGACAGGGACCGTCTCTCTCTCCACGTTGCACAGCTCACACTTCATCTAATTCACCGTCTCCCGCTCTGGCCTGAAGAGTTATAAGCGTTTCCTCCCCACCTCAAGGTGAGGTCGTTTTTAATGCCCAGGAGATCTATGACCCTTCCAACTACGATATCTACTAGATCGCCGACGTCTTTTGGCTTGGAGTAGAAGGAAGGGCAGGCGGGGAGGATGACGGCTCCTGCCTCCGCGGCTGATACCATATTCTTCAGATGGACGAGGCTTAGGGGCATCTCCCTTGGCACGAGGATCAGCTTTCTTCTTTCCTTCAAGCAGACATCGGCACATCGCAGGAGAAGGGTGTCGGAGGTCCCCACAGCTATCCCTGCCAGGGTCCTCATGCTGCAGGGCGCAACTACCATGGCATCGAAGAGGTAAGAGCCGCTAGCCACGGGAGCTGTGAATTCATCGGGGTCGTAGCACCGATCGGCCAGAGATTTTACATCCTGGAAGGAAAAATCCGTCTCCAGCTCCAGAATCTTCCTGGCGGAGTCGGTTATGATGAGATGCTTTGTGCAATCTTCACCCAGGGCCTGGAGGAGCCTCATCCCATATATTACTCCCGAGGCTCCGCTGATTCCCACAACGATCTCCAAGAACCATCACCTTTGGCCTTTTTCCTTTCCGGCTTTTTTTCCTTCCAACCTGGCCAGCGTCGCGGATGCCACCAGAGGAAGGGTGATGGTGGCGTCTCCATAGACCGTCACGTACCTGGCCTTGGGAGAGACCTTTCCCCAGGATACGGCCTCCGAGAGGGTGGCTCCCGATAGCCCTCCTGCCTCGGGGGTGTCGGTGGTGAGCTGCACAGCTAGCTCAAAGCTCTTTGGGGTGACCAGCATCGATTGAAGGGTGAAGTTCTTGGGGACCCCCCCGCCTATGATGAAAACTCCGGCTCTCTTGGCCTCGTAGCAGATATCCACTATCTCTTTGATATCTGCGAAGGCATCCACCAGGATCTTGGTTGTCTGGCCTTTGAGCCAGGCCTGGAGGCCTATCATGGAGTCGGGAAGGGCGGGGCAAAAGACAGGGATCTCGCAGTCGTAAGCTGTCCTAAGGATCGATTTTGGATCTGATATCTTGGGCCCAAGAAGTCTTAGAAACTCCCTGCCGGATATGGGTTTTGTTGATTCAGGAAGGGTCTCTTGCATCACCTCCTCGAACTTGATGAACTGCTCATCGGAGATATATAGATCGTAAATTCTGGAGAGGCCGGAAGACCTCAAGGCGGCGTCGTCGGCCTCGCAGGTGCCGAGGGCGTGGGAGCTGAAGGATTCGACCACGTCGTGGACCAGATTGGCCCCGGTGGTGACGAGGACATCGATATGCTCATCCCTCATGAGCCCGGAAACGATATTTCTCATACCCGCGGGGACCATGGCCCCGGAGAGGGTGAAGAACTTGGTGTAATCACCCGTGAGCATCTCCTCGTAGATGCTCACGGCCTGCGAGAGCCTTCTGGCGCCAAAGCCGCATCTCTCCATCCCTGCCACCAGCTCCTCCACGGTCATCTTTGAGTTAAGATCCATCTGACGAACGGTATTCTCCTGACAAGTGGCGTCCACACTATCACCCGAATATGATTGCCTTAATAATTATAGATCGGCTCTTGTGCCTTGTAGAATTGTTCTCACTGAAGCCATGCATCTCGAAATCATTTCTCATAAACCTTTTATACCAGACCTTATGTTTAGCCTTTACGGAGGAGAAACAATGGCCGGCGAACCGATGGCAGTGGATTACTATATACCACTCGTTATATTCCTGATAGTGGGAGCTATCGTTCCCATTGGTGCCTTAGCTGCCGTCAAGATCATCGCGCCTCTAAAACCAAACCGTCGGAAGGTATCGGTATACGAGGGTGGGCTCAAACCCATCCGTGACGCCAAGGTACAGTATAGCGTTCAATACTACCTCTTTGCCATAGTTTTTGTTATATTTGACGTTGAGGTTCTATTCTTGTACCCCTGGATTTACGTATACGCGAACTCCCTTCTTCAGAGGTTTATGATCTTCGGCATGAACAGCGCAGTCTTTGAGATGATCCTCTTCATCGCTGTACTGCTGATTGGACTTGTCTACGCAATAAAGAAGGAGGCCTTGCGTTGGGTATAAGCGACGTCATACCTGTCCCGG
>CAZKWM010000158.1:0-5782 GCA_964556405.1 uncultured Methanotrichaceae archaeon
CTTCTTGTGCTAACGGTGATGGTAACGGTATCCATGGGAACAGTAGCTGTGCCCACTCCTGTTACCCATATGGAACCTTTATCTTCGGCAGTGGTATTTACGCATAGGAGTCGAACTATCAGCCCTAACAAGAGTATTAATCTAGCTTTCATAGCGAATTCCTCTTCGGTACTGAGTCGATTATTAAATCAATATTATCAAACTTGGATATATCCTTTCGCGTATAAAAGGCTGCAGTATAGGTAAATAGGGTGGATGATACAGTATATAGTGCATAATATTTCCCTTATTGATGAATATTGTATTCATCATATGGACAATCTATGTCAATTACAATTCTTTTAGTGGGTAATCTGTCTTATATACAGGTCCGGGATATATTAGGCTCCTTGCATCTCGAACGCCGAGGGTAGCCAACTCAGATTTAACGTTCTGGCAGGGTAATTGTTATACCAATTATAGTTACTTACTAAAAAATTCTCCCTATTTGCATCGCGCTAGCGACGAAAAGGTTTTAAATAAAGAGCGATGATCTTTGAAAGTCTTAGATGGCTCTCCATAGAACAGAAGGTTTGACGATGATCATGCTTTTCCCAAGGACGGCATAATGGAAAATATATCAGAGGGATATCGCCTAAATGAAAGGCCTCTGATCTCTTTTCCCAGAGCCCTAAGCTTAGGCATTCTCATTTTTCTTTCTAATCTACTGATCTTCATCCTCATAAGGGATAACTTAGAGATCTCCAAGACCATTAGCGATCTGGTACCGCCTATAATAAATCTGATATCCACCATCAGCCTGGCCTATGCCGCTTACAGTTCTAAAAAGCTGGGAAGGGCAGTATGGCTGCCCTGGATTATCCTGGCCATTGCTCAGCTCTCCTATACCCTGGGAGATACCTTCTGGGCCATAACCGAGCTGGTGTATCATCAATCACCCTTTCCTTCACCAGCAAATGGGCCTTACCTGGCTTTCTACACCCTCTTTGCCCTCGGCATCCTCCTGCTGCCGGCAAAGCCCATGACCTCCGGTGAGATGATCAAGGTATTTTTAGACACAGGCATAGTGGTTATAGCTTCAGTCCTGGCCTTCTGGGCCCTGCTGATCGCCCCAACCATTGCCTCTAATGAAGGCGCAGATCTTCTTACTGAGGTTTTAGCCGTAACTTATCCGGTCATGGACTTGCTATTGATCTTCACTCTTATGGTTGTTTTATTCAGAGGACACAACCGGACAGGGATTGGTTCCCTGGCTCTCCTGACTGCTGCCATGGTGCTCATGATCTTCCTAGACATAGCCTTCATGAGACAGTCACTGCAAGGGGAGTACTCTTCTGGCGGCTTACTTGACCTGGGATGGTATGTAAGCTATATTTTAATCGGGCTTGCAGGCATCCTCCAGGCCAACTCTCGCCAGATTGCCTTTCTCTCTCGAGACCTTGATCCCAGGTACGTGCAGTTCACCTGGCCCCTTTACATCCCATATATCCTGGCCGGAGCTGTCTTCACTCTCCTGATATACAGCCACGACCATCCTTTTCCCATAACCTTCTCCACCATAGCGTTAGGCGTGGGCTGCATCATAGGACTGGTCATCATCCGCCAGATCGTGGCCTTGAATGAGAACATAAGGCTGTATGGCATAACCGTTAGGGAGATCGCCGAGAGAAAGGCGGTTGAAGAAAAGATAAGGAAGCTCAACGAGGAGCTGGAGAGCCGGGTTATCGAAAGAACTTCCCAGCTCGACTCCACCAATAAGAGGCTGCAAAAGGAAATCCTGGAGAGGAAAAAGACTGAGGAGGATCTTCAGAAGGCCAAAGAGGCGGCTGAGGCCGCTGACCGGGCCAAGTCCGAGTTTCTGGCCGTGATGAGCCACGAGATAAGGACCCCCATGAACGCGGTCATAGGCCTTACCGGCCTCCTTTTAGATATGAATCTTCCATCAGAGCAAAAAGAATATATAGAGATCATAAGATCGAGCGGCGACAATCTCATGGCCATCATCAATGATATACTGGACTTCTCCAAGATCGAGAGCGGCAGGATGGAGCTGGAAAGTCATCCCTTTGATCTCAAGGAGTGCATCGAGGAGTGTATCGGCCTGGTGGCGACCAAAGCCAGAGACAAAGGCCTGAAGCAGTCCTGCTCTATAAGTGAGACTACTCCGAAAGTCATCGTAGGCGACCCAACGAGGCTTCGCCAGGTTTTGGTCAATCTACTAGGCAACGCCATCAAGTTCACTGAGAAGGGCGAGATCGCCATATCCATCAAATCCCAGGTTGAAAGTAATGGGATGGAGACTGAAACGGCCAGAAACGCGGCAAGAGGCACAGCGGAGGGACAGTTAGATGGAGACCTTGTAACGACACCTGAAACAGCCAAGGGTTGCAGATACCTCCTTCACTTCTCAGTCAGGGATACGGGCATAGGAATACCCAAAGATCGGATAGACAAGCTCTTTCAATCATTCACCCAGGCGGACATGTCCACCACCCGGAAGTACGGTGGCACCGGCCTTGGCCTGGCCATAAGCAAACGCTTAGTCGAGATCATGGGAGGAAAGATCTGGGCCGAGAGCGAGGTGGGTATCGGATCAACCTTCAACTTCGATCTGCCGGTGGAAGCATCAACCTGTCCCTTGATTGAGCAAAAAGATGTGCCGGTTCAGCTTCCGCCTAAGAGCTGCCCATCTTCAAGTATTCGCATTCTTCTGGCGGAGGACAATTCCGTCAACCAGAAGGTCGTGGTGCAGATGCTCAAAAAGCTTGGGTACAGGGCAGACGTGGTGGATGACGGAAAGGATGCTTTAAGAGTTCTGGAGCGCCAGGCCTATGATATCATCTTTATGGATATACAGATGCCGGAGATGGACGGCTTTGAGGCTGCTAGGAGGATCAAAGAACGTGGCCGTGAGAGCCCCATAATCATAGCTCTCACTGCGTGCGCCTTGGAAGATGATCGTGAAAGGTGCTTCAAGGCAGGGATGGATGGATATATCAGCAAGCCCGTGAAGCCGGAGAACCTGAGGAAGGCCATAAGGGATTTTGAGGATAAGATAGCAAGAAATTCAAGCCACCGCAGATGGAATGAAGAGTCAGGGGAGACGACGGCACCGGTAAATTAAAGGTGCAACTGAGGGAATATCTACAACCATCTACAACCACACGAATATCTATTTTAATCGCCAGGTGCATCAGACCCATGAGAGCTATGGCCAAAATGAGAATAAGAGGCGGAGATCTGGACCTGGTGGAATACGAGTTCGTCCCCTTCTCTCCCGGCGAGAACATCACAGCCCTCCGATTGGAGAAGATGCCACCCCTATCGCCAGTTCAGGGAAAGATCAAAGTTGTGGTGCCTGGAAGAATCCACCTGACGGTGCTGGATATGAACCGCTTTGCCCCCAACCGCCCAGGTGGTGGAGGCATAGGGTTTGCCCTTCAAATGTACTGCTCAGCTGATGTGGAGCCCACATCCTCAGGCCTTGAAATCGATTACTCCAGGGAGCCAATCATTCGCCACTTCGCTGAGGTTTTCAAGAGAACGGTGGGTTATCATGGTGGCTTTAAGATCAAGGTTGAGGACCACCACAGGAAGCATGTGGGCCTCGGGTCCACTGGATCGGTCCTCCTGGCCCTGGCCCATGCCATGAATACATCCCTTGGATCACCCCTCAACTCTGAGCAGATACGCCTCCTCCTAGGCCACAACTACGTGGAAGAGACCGAAGACGGCAGGGTGACCCTGGGGTTTGAGACTGGCGTTGGACCCGCAGCTGCAACCTACGGCGGTATGGTGGTCATGGGCGACTAACTGACCCTAGTATACCGCCATTCCTTTGCCGAGGGAAAGAACGTATTCATAGTCATTCCCCCCACCAGCGTCTTCTCCTCAGGTCGGCAGGAGTTCGACCTCCTCATGAACAGGGCTCGGAACCTCGACTACCAGGATAGAGAACTCAAGGCATACCTTCTACTCATGGATCTCATCCCGGCCCTGAAGAAGGGCGACTTGAAGAAGATCGGGGATATCATCTGGGAGATCGAGTTCAGAGGCTCCAAGCGTGCCGAGGTGGAGCACCACAGCTTCAAGATCTATCAGTATATGAGCCTTCTGCGGGCAAGCGGCCTTGAGTTCGTGGGCATGAGCTCAGTGGGTCCCTCCATTGCCATAGTTACGGATCGCACCCTGGAGGAGATAGAAGAGTTGATACGACCTATGGGTCTGGAAGTGACCATAGCTACCAAGGTCGATAACTTAGGGATTAAGATTTCACCCCCTTGATCATTTTTTTGTCTTTAAATTTCCTGTGTAGGTCAACCACCCGGGAAAGTCCTTTTTTGGGGCTGGGCGGTCGGTGGCGTCCGGACACTTCCGGACGGATCAAAATTGGTCCTCTACGTGTCGGAAACCGGATCAAAACTCGAATTTTGGGGCTCCGGCAGAAACAACATATCGAAGGTTACATTTAAGTAAAGTTAGCGCTAAAGTATCGCTAAGGTGCAGATGTGGGGGGCGTTCTAGTACCCAACTCAGATATATTTTCAGGTGATTTATATTTCGCAGCTGAATCTTGCTAAATTTATGAACTTCGTGAGAGTAAGTTCACTATGGATTGCTGCAGGTGGTTATTTTGGGTCATGGATTGCCTATATTTTGGCAGACGTCCAGCCCGATCCTAGGGTATGCCTAGCCGTGGCCCTGGAGGTATTCGCCGTCTATAGCCTTAGCAAGCTGACAGATATTGAGGACCTTTTCACCATGTTTACCATTCTCACGACGGCTGACTTCTTAACAGCGCTTGTCTAGAGTTGCCACGAGCTTGCTAAATTGCGATGGCGATAGTCCTAAGTCTTTCCTGAGTTGCTGGAAAGTCCGAGAACCACCACAGCTCTTGAGGGAGCTGCTGCGTCTGAAAGATGGCGACTTCCTCCTGGTGAATGTGAGTAAAGTCGAGGAAGATGGGACATAAGCTCGATAGCAGTCGGTCGGATGATGTTCTATGTCCATCTTGAATAGCCTAAGATGCTAGCTGAAATTTGTTCGGTGACATTGACCTTAAGATTTGCATGATATGTCACCGAACAGGACGGCGTGGGAACATCGCACGTGCACGTTATAGGAACTCATTGAATCCCACCTAGACGTCGCCCGCCCGTAGCACCCGGGGTATACGTTACAACCCCCTCGTAGGTGATTCCAAAACATCCGATCATCGGATAGTCGCTTGTACGCCTTGGCTCCGGTTGATTCGGGATCATAGAGGCAGATGGGCACACCATGACTTGGTGCTTCAGCGAGCTTGATGCTCCTAGGAATCACGACACAGAACACGTCATTCCGTGGATGCCATCAGCTCATCCAATAAAGCCCTGTGGAAGGATGATGCCCTGGCAACTGCTTGGATCCATAAAGGCAATTCTTTGAGAAGGCTAAGGAAGACATAGCGAGGCCCTCAAGACGTACCAGAAGGCCATAGACATAGATCCCAAGGCTTCTGAGCCCCTGGTTATGGCAAAGGAGCCGTTCCTCTACGACCTGAAGAAGTACAACGAGTCTCTGGAGGCCTATGACCAGGCTGCCAGGCTTGACCCGGGCTAGGTCTTATGCCCTGGTATAGCAAAGGGCGCTGTCCTTATTCATAGAGAGATCTAGGCATATCTAGGGATATCTAACCGTGGCTGTGACCAGTGTCGTCACAAACCCAGAAAGGCGAGGGATTAATTTGTGACTACTCCCCCGAATAAATTCGGGGGCATCTATCTTATGCACTTGCCCGGTT
>CAZKWM010000159.1:0-2415 GCA_964556405.1 uncultured Methanotrichaceae archaeon
TCCCAGAACTGGGCTGCATCAGGCATCTTAACCGAGGTCCAGTTGTTCCCGAACTTCACGTAGATAGTGTCGTTGATCACATAGGTGGAGCTCTCCACCGATGTGGAGTTAGTGTCTTGGCCCTGGTAGGCCTTCAAGGTCTGGGTAACACTGGCAGCCTTGGCCTTGAAATCAGTGGCTCCCTGGGCAGTCGTGATCATGGTGACATTGGAGGTGAGGCCGGAGGTATTGTTGATCATCTCCATGTTCTGAGTCGTATCTATGCTGAACTTGTAGGTCGTCACGTTCTTGGCTGCGCTCAATGATAGGGCCTTGATCTGCTCAGAATTAACGTTAGGTGCACTGGTGCTGGGACCGTTCCCCTTCTCAAAGCAGCCGGAAATGACTACTGCCAATAATATCGATCCTATTAATACCGGCAATAATAATCTCTTCATAGTATCCATCTCCAATTTCTGGAATCTTCTATTATTCTTCATTTACCCTCATGATCCCTGATGGCATATAGTCCCTTGGTCTGGGCCCAGATTGAGTTTGGAATCTATTTGTTTCAGTTTAACCCTCAGAGCCCCAGTCCAAGCTCACTTATTTCTAAGACTTAGGACCGCCCTAAGGGCACGAACTTCTCTCCGGTGATCATCTCATAGAGCTGGATGTAGATCTGGCTGGTCTTATTGATGACATTCTCAGGCAGGGGCGGTATGGCCGGCTCAGGAGCACCCGCTGACCTGGCTGCATAGAGCTGATCCTTGTAGCCGGTCTTTCGGTAGTACTGCCTGACGTACTCCTTGCTCAAATCGACGAACTCTCCTTCCAGGTACTTGGCCCTATCCCAGAACCTGTCCTCATCTGCGGTCCCGTAGACATCCACTACCATGACGTTCCTCTTGTAGTCGAAGGCAAACTCTTTCTTCCCATCCACGTGGATGAGGCCCCTCGTCTCGACCGATTTGCCCAGGTCTTCATCTATTTTTATTACAGCCTCTTTGAACTCCTGGAGCTCCTTTTTATTCAGACCTGCGATTTTCAAGGCCTCATCTTCCTTGAGGAGGCGATCGGTCTTCTCCAGCTTGGTGGATACCTCCAGGAAAGGCTCTGGAAGGGGTTCGCCATAAATTACCTTGTGATCCTTGGCAAATCCCAAGGCCTGTGGGGAAACCTTGCCCTCCTGGGCCCTATCGAAGAGGGATCCGGCGACGTACCACCTGCATATGAACTCCAGTGGTATGAGGTAGCGCATGGTCTTGGAGGTGATATTTTGGGGCTGGATTATGTCTACCTTCTCCACCACCATTCTGCTTGGTGGAAGGTACTCACGAAAGTGGGTCTCTATGCCCATCTTCCTGGCTCTGTCGAACCAGTACACGCCCTCTCTGCAAAGGGTCTCACCCTTGTAAGGGATGAGGCTCGGTATGACCTTGTCAAAGACGGAGATATGGTCTGTGAAGAAAAACTCCAGCTTATCTCCAAGATCGTAGGCCTCCTTGACCTTTCCTTTCATCAGAAACTTGCGGTCCATCCCAGAGAAGAGCTTCTGTAAAGAAGATAATCCTTTCTCCAGAGAGGATCGCTCGTCGAGAAAACCTCTCGTGGATCAACGAACTCTGACCGGAGCATATCTACAGGTTATATTGGTCCTCAGGGTACGATATGAGTGGATACCGTTTAAAGGGTTGGGCAGCAGCAAGGGATCACAGCTTTAAAATGTGGCCACAAAATTTGTACTATATGTCAGGTATATCGTCATTTGCCGTAAGGAAAAAGTGGGATTGAGGGATTAGGAGAGCCATACTAGGGATTGTGCTTAGGTTACGTTTCATCAGGAACCGAAGAACGCAGAGCGAAGCAGATCTAGGAGGAATTGTATGAAAGGAAAGTTTAACCAAGTAGTCGGAGCTATATTGATTGCTTTAGCTTTATCAGCACCCTTTGTGGCAGAGCGGTCGTCATATGCGGAAAATACCAATGGCCAGGCCCAAGGGCAGCTCTCCAATGCCAGCCCTATAAGCTATGTGGGCCTTATCTATGCTGGGAACATCCCAGCTTCCTGGATCTCTCCGGCGTAAATTCTGCCATATTCAAAAGCGTAGCCTTCAGCAAATATCAGGAGGGTATGATATTGGGTGATCTGTATACTCCAGCAGGAAGACGTTCATGAAGGAAGACCCCGTGCAGGTGTCAGCAAAGCCACAAAGAAAGCGGCAAAGATTGGTCTGGCCAACTGGCCTTGAAGGGGACCATCAATAGCGCCCTGGCCAGGGATGAAAACTCCAGGGTCCATCCATAATATTTTATACGCTACCGATGCAGAGCCCGACAAAGATGAAGCTCTTAAGCTGCACCATTGCGTTCAAAGAATCGATGTTGATAATAATATGCCTGGAAGCTGGGACGCGAGAGCCATAATTACTCTAA
>CAZKWM010000159.1:2515-5769 GCA_964556405.1 uncultured Methanotrichaceae archaeon
CTAAACAGATTGAGGGTAGAATTTTTATAATAGGCCGTAATAGTATCATATTAGGTCTAATCAGTACCTTAGATTAGGAGCTGATATATGATCAAGGAGGTAGCAGCGCAGGCCCTGGTGGCGCAAGACCTATAGCTGTGATCTAGTTCCTCTGTGGAACACCTCCTTTCCACGCGATTTTGTCCGGGACCGCTATAAGGAGCCCTCCCTAAAAAAGCCCTAGAAAGCGGTCCCCATTCCCACATCCTACTAGAGATTGCATCAACTTAGTTTTAAGAAAGGCCTTGGAGTCCTGGTAGAATCTTTGGGTAGCAGAAGTCTAAGCATCTTATATGAGGCCATTCTCCTTCAATAAAGTTTGCTCATCGCAGATGATATACCCAACGATCCTGGGCTCATCGTCGATGACCCGGACGAGGTATATGATGCTGAAGTCTACATACACCACCCAGCTTTCGGCTTTCACATAAAGCGACTGGTAATACACCTTAACCAGGGAGTGATACTTATCCAGAGGGTTAATGCCCATGAAGACGGTATTGACCTCCTTCGTTCCTGATAGAAGGATCAATCGGAGGAGAATAGCACGAAGGTAATTCGAGGAATGGTGAGGATCTATCTGGCCACTTAGGACCTAGATAAGACCGTGGCCTTCTACGAGAGCCTCTTTGGCCAGGAATGCGATATGCGTTTTAAGTATGAAGAAGCTGGGCTTGAACTAGCAAGCGTAGGATTGGTGTTGCTCATCGCAGGAAAGAAGGGAAGATTAAGGCCCATTAGGGAGACTCTGGCCACCATCCTGGTGGATTCCTTAGACAGCTTTAGGAAGATGCTTCGGGAGGTCGGCGCCGATATCCTGGAGGAACCAAAGGTGGGTTCTTACCAGCAGAAGTATGCGAGCCCGCCATCCTGACGGCGTGGTGATCGAGTACGTGGAGCATACCAATAAGTCTGATGAGGCATCTGATGAGGCCTCAGTACAGTGATTAGGGTCCTTAATGATCTGAACCACGGTGTGATAATAATATCCGATATAATCCCAGCGATAAGAGCAGATCTAAGCCGCCAAGTTGATCAGAAGACCAAGTATAGCGCCCAGCGCTCATTCAAAGAGGAAGTAAAATTTTACGGCATAAAATCCGCAGCTGTAAAAGAGATCGCCAGAGAATACTTTGCCAGGATCAAAGGCGAAGATAAAAAAGAGATTTTTTCCCTGTGCGAGGGTCTATATCGATCGGATTACCTCGAAGAGGCCTTCATAGCCTCGGAATGGGCTTATATGCCGAGGAAGCGATTTGAGCCCTCCGACTTTTACGTATTCGAGAGATGGATCGGAGACTACATCAATAACTGGGCCAAATGCGATACCTTCTGCAACCATACCATGGGCTCCTTTGTGGAACAGCATCCCGAATACGTAAAAAATCTTAAAGAATGGACAAAATCCGAGAACAGATGGCTAAGGAGAGCCTCATTGGTAACGTTTATACTCCCGGCCAGAAAAGGGCTGTTCTTCAAAGAGGTGCTGGAGATATCAGATATGCTGATGGGCGATGAGGATGACCTCGTGCGGAAAGGCCAAGGCTGGGTTCTCAAGGAAGCAAGCAAAAGACATCAGTATGAAGTATTCCGCTATATAATGGATAATAAAAATGCCATGTCCAGGACTGCCCTGAGATACGCCATAGAGAAGATGCCCCTGGATATGAGAAAAACGACCATGGAGAAGAAAGATATTTAGCTTTCAGTCAAGTCTTCCAGCCATATGGATATCCTTGCGGACGTCGGAGGCAGGCCCGGCCTGGACTGTAAAGGATTTTGCAGCTACTGCTATTTTAAGGGCGTAAAAGGAGTGGAGCCCTTTGGGTGCAAGAACTGCATGCCCTTCAAGAAGGGCTGCGACTACTGCTCCAGAGCCATAATAGAGGGCTATCCCGGCTTCAAGCCCCTGGACATGGTGGTCTTCGAGGTGGCCCAGAAGACCTTCGGCGCCATGCCTGACAAGGTCACCATAAGCGGGGGAGGGGACCTCAGCTGCTACCCCGATCTTCTGGATCTGGTGACCATATTGAGTCAGGGCACCGTTCCAGTTAGCCTTGGCTACACCAGCGGCAAAGGCTTTATCAAGGGCGACGAGGCCGAGGACCTCATAGGGGCAGGAGTAAGGGAAGTATCCTTCACCGTCTTTTCAACCAGGCCAGAGCTTAGGAAAAAGTACATGGGCGATAGGCACCCCGAGGCTGCCCTCTCCAACCTGGAGATCTTCTGCCAGGAGTGCAACGTCTACTGCGCGGTTGTTTTAATACCCGGAGTCAACGATGGCCCGGAGCTTGAGACGACCTGCTCGGACCTAGTAGAGATGGGCGCCAAAGGCTTGATCCTCATGAGGTTCGCCAACGCCAGGGAGCAGGGGATCATCCTCAGAAATGAGCCCATCCTGCCCGGAGTTGTTCCCCACACCGTGGAGGAGTTCAGGCAGATAGTCACCAATGCCAGCGAGAAGTACGAGCTCAGAATCGCAGGAACCCCCCTTTGGGACCCGGAGACGGGAGCGCCCTTTGCCCTGGCACACAACAGGGAGGAGATAAAGAAGCTGCCCAAGGTCAGGAGGAGCGCCACGGTGATCACGAGCTCCACGGCCCAGCCACTCCTTGCCTCCATCTTCAAGGAGCTTGGAGACACTGTGAATGTGGTTCCCTTGAAGAAAGATATAGGCTGCCTCATCACCCTGGAAGATTTCCAAGGACTGGACCTGAAAGAGATCAAAGATACGGTGTTGATTCCAGGCAGGGCTCTGGCCTTCGACCCCGAGATCAGAAAGGCCCTTTCCCTCGATGGCAGGGATCGCATGGTGGTTAGAGGTCCCGATCGTCTCACCGTGGATGGGGAGATGTCTATATCCATGAGCAGGGAGGAAGTTATCGATCTGGAGCTGGAGGCCTTTACAGATCTGATAGAGACCATCAATGCCCTGGGACTCTAGAGATCTAGGAGGTCTAAGCATCCTTATTTTTAAGGCCCGTTTCAGGAGAAAACTTGGCCAGATCTTCTTTGAACCTGTCAAACCCCACCTCTTCGATGATATTTCCCAGGCGCTTCTTCTGATCCAGGGCTTTGATATAGAGGATCAGCTTATCCACCAGCACCAAAGCCTCATCGTCTGAGAGATTCTCACCCAGGGTTTGGGCGATTCTCGGCCTGGCACCGGCACATCCTCCCACCAAGACCTTCCAGCCATGGGTTGTGCCTATAAG
>CAZKWM010000160.1:0-5753 GCA_964556405.1 uncultured Methanotrichaceae archaeon
GGACTTAAGATCCCGTCTCGCAGGAGTTCGCGGGTTCGAATCCCGTACCCCGCATCTAACGATGCTGATTTTTGGTATGCCAACCCTCGCGCTATTTGATCTTTTTCGCCATAGCAAACACTTTCGCCTCCAACCCCGCCCTTCTTTATATAATCGAATCATATATCCTATTGGTATCTCGAAGGTGATACCACGAAGATTGAATCACTGCTGCCTATTCTGGGCCTCTTAGTAAAGCTACTCGGCCTATTACATGATATTGCCAAAACGTGCACCGACCTTCTAGGAAAATAGACTTGAGGTCCTCGACCATGGAGCAAAATTCGATAATGGCTAAGGGACATGCCATGCTACCACACGTTCAAGGCCCTTGGTGGATCAGATGCGTCTAAACCGTACCCTGTTAGACATGTTGCGGGGGGAAAGAGAGATGGATCTAACTAGGAAAGATCATCCATTCCCTCGCCGGTTGTTACCCCACTTTCGGGATGTAAAGCTTTAAACCTAGATAGGTCTTAGAGGAATAAAGTGAGAAGAAGAACGCATTTTAAGAAGGTGCTTATCCATCCTCTTGCCGATTGGCGATATATTTTCATGGTAATAAATTCTTAGGTCCCTATATAGGGTACGACATGCCCTACAAGAGCCTTCGCCCAGATCTGGATGAAGCCTGAGGTCTAGCTTACCTATCTTAGGGAGAACACGATCTAAAGGTACCAGGCCTCAGGTATCAATCCCCTACATGGGCCAGGAGGCAAGGACGAAGGGTGAAACATGAGGATGAATCGGATGTTGATCATCTACCCCTCGCCTATTAATAATGTATTTCAATGATATATCTACCTTGCGAATCAATACCACCCATTTACCACAAGAATCCTATAGAATTGGAGCTGGTCTTATTGCTAATAAGTATTTAGGATCGAAGGCTCTACGAGATGCAATAGGTAGCGTGGCGAACTTTCTGTAGTTTGGACGAGCCCTGCATTCTTCACAGCTCAACCCACGTCCCAAGATAAATACCTTTTACCTGTAACCCATCCCTCATTGATGTCAATAAGAATGAAAAGCCCTTTTCCTCTGTTGCAGCCCTCATTAGAATATTAAGAGGGCGGAATAGCAGAGGGTAAATTATCTATAAATTTGTATTTTTAAATATAGATAAAGAAGCAACCACCAATCCATCTAGAACTCTAATATAGCCTCGAGCGTATTTTAGCGTTATAATACGTTATGTATAAATGCCTCTATACTTGTAGCTAAGAAAACTGCAAGGATAAAAATTATAATGATAGAAGTTATAGTTATACAGAAGGTACCTAGGCAGGAATTAGATATGAATCAGATTTTCCACAGGGAAGCTTCAGGGAGAACTCCATCTAAGCGTTGTGATTCTTGCGAGATGCCAATTCCATAGGATCAGAGATCAAAGCCTCGAGGTGAACGCCAAGCCCACCATACCATCAGAAAGCCATCTTGGGAGACGGTCGATATCGTTACTAAAATCTGTATACGATGTCTGAGCGCACGCGCACCCAGGGGCCATCGCGACTTTGATCCCACCTTGAGCCATTATCTGGCCTTATACGGCTCGTCCGGATCTAGGCTGCGTTTTATACCTGGGAGGCACGTTGGATGGCTGCTGGGGCGCCCTCGAGGCTTTTGAGCACATCCCCTCTTCAGCCCTGCGCTTCCAGTTTATGCTGCTGATCGCTCCCCAGAGGAGGTCCACCTCCCACATAGAGAGGTTATCGATAAGCACGGGACATGCGGTTCTGAGCCCTTTTATCCAGCGGCATCCATTGGATCGCGTCATGGGAGGTAAGAAGGTCCGGAGCCATTTCAATGCCTTCCGCGCGGGGCGAAAGTATTAAAGCTCCGGGCAATTGGGCGCAACCATCGGCAGCTATTGCTTTTAACCATGGCAGGTCGAAAGAGGCGAATTTAGAAAGGCGAGCTTAACTTGGGCAGGTCATGAAATCCCAGGGTCCAGCCAAAAGTTTCATATCGTCGATCGACGTAGCGTAGGTCGATAGCAGAAGCGAGGTCCAGGCACCCCAAAAACCTCCGCATCGGCTTTTGCCGTTCCCCATCCTTAATATTACAGTCCTTGCAGATCAGAAAGGCTTCACCAAGGGTCCAGGCTTAAATTCAGAATACTTTTGAGGATAGCCGGACCGCCACTAAGTTTAAATAGGCTGCTGCCAAGTTGTTAACAGCATTGAGGAATTAAAATGGTAACAGGAACAGTAAAATTTTTCAACAGGATCAAGAGCTTTGGATTCATCACCGGCGATGACGGGAAAGATTATTTCGTCCACGTGAGTGGCTTAAAGCCTGAGGTCACTATTACTGAAGGCGATAAGGTAAGCTTCGAAGCCACAGAAGGCGAGAGGGGTCCCAAGGCGGAGAATGTGGAGAAGCTGTAGGCTTAAAGATACTTTAGCTTTAAATCCGCCCACGCCAAACATCCTTTTTTCTCAAATCCCCTTGAGTAATTCGTCCATTTAATTGTTGAAGGGCGAGATAGCCCTATTCTTCCATAATCCTGCAGGCAGTCTGCGCGTTCAATAATCCCGCAGACATGTTGCAGCCTTCTCCCTTCAAACAGCTATTCCATCCCT
Organism: uncultured Methanotrichaceae archaeon; assembly: GCA_964556405.1. GTDB lineage: Archaea > Halobacteriota > Methanosarcinia > Methanotrichales > Methanotrichaceae > UBA114. The sequence goes on from CAZKWM010000160.1 coordinate 2,625, forward strand.
CGTGGATTCCGTCTCGATCGGCCTGTGTATCGGCACATCCATCTTCTTGAGGAGAATAGTTCCATCTCCAGGCTGATCTACAGCCCGCGCCCCTTCGTTGAGATCCAGCTTATATCTAAGCCCTAAAGGAGGCATCACTCTGCCGTTGTAATCCATACTCGCGATAGACATAATATAGAACCCCCAAGATTAACGTAATCCATGGAAATCAATCAACCTTTCTCCAGATCGTAAGGCCGTGGTTGTTCTTGGTCAAGGTAAAGCCCCCAACCTCTTAAGCTCTGTTCTTGCCTCCTATAGGCTCAAGCCACAATCTCTGGCCAGGCGGTTTACCTCACCCCGGTCGAGGATCTGACCTTTAAGTCCAGGTTTCTTCTTCAGGTATTCGCTGATGGGCCCCATGATACCACCCATGACATATCCATAAATGGAACGATACTTAAAATGTGGATAGAACGGACGTTTAAGATGTATAGAATGCCGCGCTTCCGCGAGACTTAAAACCGTTCTGTTTTTGGAAAAATCGATTTAATGGTACCCATCTGAGCTTCCGTGCTGTTCTCTCTGGCTCCCATGCCAGCAGGATAAGGCATGGGGTCTTTTTTGGCGTTTAGGACATTTTCCGTAGTTTTGATCCCAGAAAGTCCCATGTTTAAGATAGCATTCTCTTTAATGAACCCAATGCAGAAAGCTAGCTAGTTCTCCTTCCTAATTACGCTGATTTTGGAACGGTTAATCTCCAAGAGGGCAGAGACAGGGCTCTTTCAAGCTATGACAGAGCCGTTATATGCGTTGAACGTCGAAAGATAATTCGTTGAAAATTGCGAGTAAGCCTTTTAAGCCTCTCTTACGGCAAGAGTTTTGCGAAAACGTTTATCAGATAACGTCTTTGTTCTTCTAAGCAAACATGAAGAGCAAGAATCTCAAGGACGCTTTAAGAAGAGGCTATGACCTCATAGCCGGACAGAGAAGCACCTCCTGGGACTTCGATCCTATCGATTCGGAGGACCTAAGGCTAAACGCTGCATCCATGAAAGCCGCTGTGGCCGGGCGTGACTTAAGCTGCACCCTCGGCTACACCAGAGGCGATCTGGCCAAGGTCCCACAGGGCTCCAACATGGGCTTAGGCTGCGGAAATCCCATTCCTACGGCGTCCTTAAAGACCGGAGAGTTCGTCCTGGACCTCGGGTCAGGCGCTGGCCTGGACTGCTTCCTGGCAGCAGGGAATGTGGGGCCCAAAGGAAAGGCCGTAGGCCTGGATATGACCCGCGGGATGGTCTCCCTGGCCAGGTCTCTGGCAATTCAGGGCGGATACCAGAACGTAGCCTTCTGCCTCGGGGACATAGAGGCCCTGCCCTTCAAGGACTCCTCCATGGAGGCAGTCATCTCCAACTGCGCCATCAACCTAGTTCCCGATAAGAGAAAAGCCTTTAAGGAGGCTTTTAGGGTGCTCAAGCCCAGAGGAAGGCTCTCGACCTGCGATATAGTCCTGGTAGGAAGGCTTCCTAAATCGGTTAGATCCGCCATCAAAGAGGACCTCGGCGTCCTCCCTTCTCTGGAGAGCAAGGAGGGTTATTTAGGGATTATAAGATCCTGCGGCTTTGCTGAGGTCGAGATCATCTCAGAGTCGCCCTTTCCAGCGGAGTGTATGGCTGAGGATATATCAGGCAGGGCAATCCAAGGATCGTCAAAGATTTCATCGGCGGATCTGAAGGAGATCGACAGAACCATATTAAGCCTGAGGATCAGGGCAGTCAAAAGTGGGTCATCCGTAAATAAGCGATAGCTAAGCCATAGATCGTTCTTAGAGCATTCTCTATGGGCTCAATAAGATTATAAACATGGATTTAGCTCTGCAATTTCTCAATCTCCTTCCAGAGATGAAATAGACACCATTTTAACCATCTTCCCTGAGACGGACCTTTCCGTATCAGCCTGACAGAGTAACGCCCTCCAAAGAGGGCTCCCCCGTCATCCCAATGGCCCTGCCCAGCAGGGCTACAGACATGCCAAGGGGCGAAGGCAGGCCCATCACTATCAGAAGAGGCCGATCTATTCCCAGAAGGGTCGCCGTTAGGGCATCGGCCCAATGATCAATTATCACCGAGGCCAGGCCTTTTCCTACATCTATCTCCGTTCTAACCATAAGCGGCTTTAAAAAACCCCCGAGCTTGGCCGGGGTAAAGTCGGATATGAAAGATCCTGCCACCACGACCTGGTAGGCGTCGATCAAATGCAGGCGATCTCTCCCCCATCATGATGGTGATAAACTGCCACCAGTAGGTGTACACCAGCACTATCAAGAGATACAGGGGGATAGCAAGAATTATGTAAGACCGCCTAGCATGGCTGAAGGCGACCATGATCTCACCGGGGTTTGAGATATAGATCAATACGGCGATCATCACCAGGCCGATCAATAGTGGTAGAGCCACACCGCTTGCCTTGACCAGAGGAGATTTCATCTTCGATTGTTATCTGGGGTTTGTATTATATTAATGAAATGATATAATAGCAATCACGCTCATTAGCCCAGCTTAGATACTATCATGGGTGTTGTACTTCGGAAGATGGCAAAAGGGAATATTGCCGGCTACTGCAGGTCAGGCAAAGACTGGGCTAGGATCATCTGATTTGGTTCTACGATGGCCTTTAATCACCTCCAATAAAAGCGGAGATTAAGCCTACTTGTTCTTTAAAGGGAGCTAGGGTGTCCTAAAGGGCATTCCTTCGCTTCTCCTGGGCACCAGCCTCCCCCCCAGCAAATTTTGGAATGGAATAAAGAGGGGGCTTGGAGGATGGCTGATGTCAAAGAAGCCGCTCTCTGTGAACTCCTCATCCGAGGCCTTCAGCTTCCCTGAAGCCCAATCGCTCTGGGCCCAGATGGTTATGTAATGGGTGCCGTACTCCTCAGAGATTTCCTCTGTAATGCCCAAGATTTCCAAATGGTCTATCTCGACGCCTATCTCCTCCCTCGTCTCCCTGCGGGCAGCATCCACGGCAAGCTCTCCGAACTCAAGGTGGCCGCCAGGGGGAGACCAGGTGCCAAGGCCGAAGGAACCAGCCCGCTTTATCAGAGCGATTTTATCCCCTTTCCACACCAGCACTCCCACACCGACTTTTACAGCC
>CAZKWM010000161.1:0-5722 GCA_964556405.1 uncultured Methanotrichaceae archaeon
TTTTATAAAGAGGTTGAAAATGAAATTGGGCTTTTTTGGCCAACGGAGTTTATAAATATTTAACAGTTTTTTTATCCAGCATTAATATATATATATATATATATATATTAATTACGTTTACGCTTGGGGAAAATCTCCAGCGGGGGTCGCAGCAGTAGACGGAGTTATTGCTGGTGGTCCGTGCCTTGCTGTACTGTACTAAGGAGGTGTCGCTGTAGGGGCCAGGGACAGTAGTTGTCACTGCACAGTGCTGAAGCCACCAGTAGTCCTATGGCCAGCACAGCTAGTGCTAGTATAATTTTTGCGTTCATTAATCGAGTCTCCTTTTACATGAACCCTTTGCAGGGTTCGCGATATACCTTATACATACTAATTATATAACGCCGATAGAATGATAAATTAGGCATAATTAGTTAAGTGAAGAGTAATTACTCACCGTTGACTTTGGCATTAATTTAGGGAGCGCTCCCCCAATATCTTTGAAATGAATTAAATGAGCTTTATTGACCTTCTTGTGTGCGAAAAGAGTTCTACTTTGTGTCAAGACAAAATCTAAGATGTGCCAAATGTTGTTATGATTTCAGACTTTCAAATGGCATAGGCTCTACTACAATTAAGATTTCCACCGGCAAGAGTCTTCGGAATCCTGGTAAGGGGTGGTAAAGTGTCTGTCGGTATTGCAAAAGACGTATCGTCTGAGACGTTAATGCAGAAAAGGATAAAGAAAGTGAGAAGAGGTAGCGCCGTATATGCTGGTCAACTACCATCCCCTAAAGAAAGGGGCTTGCATTAATTTAACTTCAGAGTTGGGATAACTATGGAAAAAGTCTTCTTTATGGATTAAGGCTGAAGATCCTGAATATAACTGGATCCTGGGCTGATATTACAGCCCTATCAATCGCGAGGAAGGCATAAGATAGTGTTATCACCCGTGGCAGGGCCTTCAGTAAGATCTTTGATGCCAACTTCAGTTTACAACCGCTATGGTTGAAACCAGGTTAACGTAATTTCCGCCCTCCGCTTTCATCATGCTTGTATTCCTTCGAGCATGATCGTTATCGTACAAAAGCCAATCCTGCCATGCCTCACGACAGCATCTAATCTTCTTACACTCTCTTACTTCGATCAAATCCGAAGTCTTACATAAATCATACCACCAATCGTAAGAGTGAAAATTTATATTATCAAGCCAATATGGTACTAGATCTGCCGGAACCTCATCCCTAAACTCTTTTTCCAATCCGGGAACAGCGACTGCTATCTGCCCTCCCTTTTTCACCAGAGGAGCAAAATGCTTTGTTAGATAATCTTCCTCTACGCCGAAATAGTGATATATCGAAGAACCCCTGGGCAAACTGCAGATCATGGGCCTATGCATGTATCGGTATTATTTTATCCTCCAGCCCCAGGGCCTTAAATCTACCATAATTATCGGTAGGGCTTATCCATAGGTCAGTGGCAAAGATGGTAACTCCATATTTCCTTGCCAGAAATATCGAGGGCAATCCCTTTCCACAGCCACGGTCCAATACTTTCATGCCAGTTTCAAGCCTTAAAGACTCCGCTAACTCCTCAAGAATCCTAATCGAGCTGGGGTCCATCATGTTCTCTTCGACGAAATTGAAACCATATTTGCTGCTCTTGCGCTTCATGGGCATCTATCTCACTTTTATATAAAAAATCTATCTCGATATTACTTTTTCCACTTGATGGCACCTCCCTTGATCTTCACCATCCCACTCTTCTCCAAAACCCTGGCGATCTCCTCAGCCGCTGCATCGCCGAAGACCTCCAAGGCGCGGTTCTCTTTGTCTATCCTGAAGTTGCACTCCTCTTCAAAGTCCGAAAAGTCCATCTTCTCAGAGGGATGGTTCTCTATCAGGTTGGCCAGCATAAGATCGAGGGACCTGATCTTGATGCTCTCATCGGTATAGTTATCAATAAATTCTTCATCGAGCTTATCCAGATCCGCCGTAAGTATGGAGATCTCATCGACGTAAAGGTCATAGACCTTGTTCAGATACACAGAAAGAACTCTCAGAAGATTTGGGCAGCCTTTGCCGTACTCCTCATCATCCACAGGTATTGCTATTAATGGATCGTCAAGCCGGCTCCCCACCTCATCGCCGATCTCCAGGTCATTCAGGAAAAGGACCGACCTGGCAAAGGTTTCCGCCCCGGAGCTCTGGGCAAGGAGGCTGACAAAGGCTGATATTGCCTCTTTGGTCTCAACATCGAACTCATCAGCATCCTTCTCCAGGTTGGGCAGGCACGCATTATTCTTAGAACCCTCGGAAGGAGTCGGTTGCGCCTCAGGAACTGCCCTCTCTCCAGACGATTCAAGAGGCTGATTGATGGTTTCCCCGACGACCTCACCCTTGGCTGAGCCTTCTACATCAGCCGTCCCTGCAGCTCCTTCACGCTCAGCCTCATCTTTCCCATCTTCAAGAGCTCTGTCTATGAGGTCCGATAGAGCCTTTCTCTTCTCACCCATCATCGGAAAGAGGTCAGCTAAGTATTCCTTCTCAAAATCCTCTGTAGAAACCTTCTGCGCCAGGATCTTTCTCAGGGCACCCAGGTACCTCTCGTACTCCTCTAAAAGCTCCTTATCCTTGACTACAGCCATAAGCTCGCTCAGCCGGCCTTGAAGCAGATCTTCGGATTCTATGGAGGTACCTATGGACGGCTTCAGCTCAACCCTGATGCCGGCCTTTTTTAGGCACTCCGCAACGGCCTTGGATTCGTCTTCGTCGTAATTTCCCAGCTTAAGCATATAGAGGATAATCTAAACACATCAGTAAGTAGTTATCTCATGGCCCCGTGACTCGCTCACGTTGTAGGAGGTGTGCGCCCTGAAGGCGTTGAGGCCTCCAAACGAGGAGATATTGACGATGCTTCTCCGACCCAGCTCCAGCATCTGCTTCAAGGCCGCCTTGGAGCAGTTGAAGGCCCCGGTAATTTAGATGCCTTCCCTCTGGTCATCCCATCAACGACCCGCCTTTGAAGCCACGGCAAGGTCGCTCAAAAGATTCAAGACCTGTATCCTAAGCCTCACGAACTCCTCAGAAGCCCTGTCTCTGGGCCTTTTAAGATCCACCGGTATGATTTTGTGAATCCTCCCTGGATTTGCGCTTAGAATTACGAGTCGGTCTGCCAGGAAGACCGCCTCCTCAATGCTGTGGGTGACCAGGATGATGGTCTTTCCCGTGGCCTCCTTCAGGCGGATTATGCTCTCCTGGATCTCCCCCCTGGTCTGGGGGTCCAGGGCTGCAAAGGGCTCATCCATGAGAAGCATGGCCGGCTCTAGGGTGAGGGATCGGGCCACGGCCACCCTCTGCCTCATCCCTCCGGAGAGCTCGTAAGGATGGTTTTCTGCAACGCCTTGAAGGCCGACCAGGGAGAGATAGCGCTCTACCTTTTCCCTACGCTCCTCTTCAGAGGCCTTCCTGATCTCCAGGCCTATGGATACGTTCTCAGCTACAGTAAGCCAGGGTAGAAGGGAATACTCCTGGAAGATCATCCCCATTTTAGGGTTAGGGCTATCTACACTGGAGCCATCCAAAAGGACTTCCCCCACAGAGGGCTTTTCCAGACCGGCAATAATTCTGAGGAGGGTCGTCTTTCCGCACCCGGAAGGCCCCAGGATGCCTATGCTCTCCTCCTCAGAGGAGCTAAAGGTTATATCGTCCAGAATCTTAAGAGTCCCTCCTTTTGCCTTGGGGAACTCCTTTCCCAGGTGGTTTACCTCCAGCCTCATTTATCCAGCCTCCTCCAAGAAAACCACTTTACCTCTACCGACTTGAAGAAGAGGTCTATGGCCAGGCCTATAAGTCCAATGACCACCATGCCCGCCATTACCACCTGGATCTGACCCCAGCCGTAAGCGTACATTATGAGGTATCCAAGGCCGGTGCTCGCCCCGGGCATCATCTCAGCCGCAACCACACACATCCAGGCGATGCCGAAGCCCACCCTAAGGCCAGTCCAAATGGTTGGAGCTGCTCCGGGGAGAAAGACCCTGGTCAGGAGGTCGCACTCCCTGGCCCCCAGCATGGTCACAGCCTCGATCCAGGAGTTCTTCACCCCTCTTATGCCGTCGATGGTGTTTAGGAGGATGGGGAAGAAGGCCCCTATGGCTATGATAAAGAGCATAGACCCCATCCCTATCTTCAGCCAGGCCAGGGATAAGGGGACCCATGCTAGAGGAGGTATGGGTCGCAGCATGGCCGTGGCCTTATCGAAAAGATGATAAACGATTTCATATCGACCCATGCAGATGCCCATAGGGATGGCCACGATCAAGGCTGCCAGAAAGCCTAAGGTGACTCTCTGTAGGCTCACTAAAGCATTATCCAGAAGAGTACCGCTTCCCAGGATATTCACCCATGGGTATGCCAGGACATAGATCACAGATAAAGGGCTGGGAAGGATGAAAGAGTTGTCTATGACGTTGGAGAGCACACCCCATATTACCAAAAGGGCTAAGGGAACTGCAACCTTCGAGGCCACACCATCGCCCTTTCCATCGATTCCAGATCTCATCAGATATACCCCGTGATCTGTCTCAAATCCCCATGATCTCCTTCAAGCGCTAAGATCTTATAACTCGCCAGGGCTTTTATGAATCCCACGATGCGATCGTAGAGATCCCTGCCTCTTTTAGAGCATCTTTTATCATGATGTCCTGGATGGTGCCCTTCTCAGGATCGGCTATCCTGAGGTGTCGGCCCTCCTTGGATCTTTCCTCGGCCCAGGAGACGAAGCTCGTCCAGTTGCGTGCAGGGGAGCTCTCTGAGACAACCAGGCCGGACCCTCCATCTTGAAGGGGCTGTATCACCCTGACATCAGCGCCTAGACCTATGGCACCTACTGCAGGGGCTATGCCCACATAGGCCAGCTGAACACAGTTCTGCTCCATCAGCGTCATCATAGTAGGCCCGGCATTGGCTGGAACGAGATCGATCTCCCCTATCCTCCTGCCAGACACCAGCAGCTCCAAGCGGTTTGGACGCGACTGCCCTTCATCCATGGGCCTCAGAGCTATGCCGTAGGTGTCATTGAAGTATCTCCACTTCTTCACGGCGACGAATAGCGGTAAGTGGTGCAGGTCAGATGAAATGTAGCCTATGCAGATTGGCTCCTCTAAAGGACGGGTCACAAAAGCCCTGGGAACCATAGGGATCATTGGAACCATGGAAGCCAAGGGGACCTGCCCTATGCCGAGGGCATCCAACGTCTCTTGATGGGACTGGAAGTCAAAGATCGTCTTGGAACTGTTGGCCTGGCCCTCTGATCCCAAGGACCCTTCCACATTTAGCGTCTTCCCCTGGCGGAGGGTGATGACCCTGGCCTGATCCATCCACACAGAGGAAGGTTCGTGGACAAACTTCAGAGTCGAGCCTGCCTTTTTTAGAACCTGGCTTGAGGGAACTGAGGTCTTGCCGAGGGTGAAGTTCTCCTTTCCCATCAGCCATTCGGCTGCTATCTCCGACACCTCGGTCTTGTTTCTTTCGATATACTCCGTGGCGTAAATGTTCAGGGCACAGAAGGCCCTAACAAAGTCAGGATGATCCTTTATATGATCGCTTCTGGCCACCAGGACGCAGCAGGGGTGATCCTCCCAGCGGCCTGCAGGTGGAAGGTCCCCTGAGAGGCAGATTTGCCTGCCAATTCCACTCTCTTCGGCCAGAGCCGGATAAGGTTGCCAGGCGATGAAACCATC
>CAZKWM010000162.1:0-5649 GCA_964556405.1 uncultured Methanotrichaceae archaeon
TAAGTGAGCCCGGAAAGTGGGTTGATCTCAGAGCCAAGGTAGTTCAGCTCTGGGATCCCAACAGCGAGTCCATATCCCAGACAGGACTTGTAGGAGACGAAACTGGGTCCTTGAAGTTCGTCAAGTGGGCCAAGGCAGGCATCCCCGACCTGGAGGAAGGCAAGAGCTACCTCTTGAAGAACGTCACCACCGATGAGTACCAGGGCAGGTTCAGCGTCAAGATCAACAGAACCAGCGAAATCACACCCCTGGAAGAGGACATCGCCGTGGGCACCCAGGCAGTAGAGTTCACGGGGGCCATGGTGGATGTGCAGAAGGGCTCGGGGCTCATAAAACGCTGCCCTGTTTGCAAGAGGTCCCTGGCTAAGGGTCTCTGTGGAGAGCACGGGAAGGTCGAGGGAATTTACGATCTGAGGATCAAGGGTGTGCTGGACGATGGAAAGAGGGTCCAAGACGTCCTCATCAACCGCGAGATCACCGAGAGCTTAATTGGCTTAACCCTGGAAGAAGCCAAGAAGATGGCCATGGAAGCCCTGGATCACGAGGTGGTGAGGGGCCTTATCGAGGAGAAGCTCATGGGAAGATACTACACCGCCCTGGGTACCAGAGTAGATAGGTACGTCCTGGTGGAGAGCATAAAGCCGGCTCCCTCCATCACGTCCAAGGGCGTGGATGAGGTCATAGGCGCTGTGGAGGTGGCCTGAGATGGCGGGCTTCTCCAGAGAGGTGGCCAGGAGAGTCTTCGCTGAGGAACTCCGCGACTCTAATTACGCCTTCAGGGAGGGCGAGGGCGAGAACCAGTACGCTCCCCAGTACCTCCTTATCCCCACCGGCGCCAGGTGCAACCGGGTCTTCATGGTTGGGACCTTAACCGAGAAAGACGATATCGGCACCGACACCGAGAACTGGAAGGGCCGCCTGGTGGACCCGACAGGCAGCATCCTCATTTACGCGGGCCAGTACCAGCTGGAAGCTGCCCAAGCCCTCTCGGGCATAGAGCCCCCAGCCTTCATCGCCGTGGTAGGCAAGCCCAACCTCTACGAGCCGGAGGAGGGCAATGTAATAGTCTCCATCAGGGCCGAGGCCGTGCAGAAGGTGGATGAGGCCACCAGGAACAGGTGGATCCTTGATGCCGCCAGGCGTACCCAGGAGAGGATCAAAGCTCTGGAGGAAATCCCTGCCCAGCCCAATCAGGGTTTTTCAACCGCGGACAAGGCCCCGGTTGCCACGGACGCTGAGATGGCCAAGGGGCGTTACAACACGGACGTGGAGAAGTACAGACAGATGGTGCTTAGAGCCTTGACCTCCCTAAGGGCGGACCTGGAGCAGGGAACGGGAGTACTCCTGACCGGTGCTGAGGATGAGGCCCAGGAGAAGATCCCACCCAGAGCCCAGACCAGGCCCTCCGCCGAGGACTTCATAGAAGAGCCTGAGGACATGGAGCCATCTTTCGAGGATGAGCCGCAGGAGGAGGTGTCCAGGCGCGAGGTCCCCAGGAAAGCCAAGCCCAAGGGAAAGACATCCCTCTCTTCCTACACTGAAGAGAAGGAGGAAGATGTACCAACCATCCGCATCTCCAAGGGTCGCTGAAAAGATTAATATAACGTGCTGAAGTTAAAGGGCAGTGGTGAGAAAATGGTGATCGGAGTAACCATGGTGAAGGTCGTCCCAGGACAGGAGAAGGCAGTCTACAGCGCCCTTCAGCAGATAGACGGCATAAAAGACGTCTACCACGTATTTGGCGAGTTCGATTTCGTTGTCATCATGGAGGTCGGGGGCCTGAGCCCCTTGAACAAGCTCGTGGACACCATACGCGAGATAGACAACGTTACGGCCACCCAGACGGTAGTAGGGGCTGAGCTCTAAGCCCCTCCTTTTTTATGGAGATAGCAGAGGAGCTGGCACGTCAGCAGAAGGCCATCTCAGTAGCTGAGTTCTTTGAGAAGAACCGCCAGATACTGGGGTTCGACTCGGCTCCGAGAGCCCTCATCACATGCGTTAAGGAAGCTGTAGACAACTCCCTGGACGCATGCGAGGATGCTGGGATACTTCCGGACATCCTAGTGCAGATTAAGAGAGCGGGCGAGGGCTACCAGGTGATGGTAGAGGACAACGGCCCGGGCATAGTGCCAGAGGAGATGCCCAGGGTCTTTGCCAAGCTTCTCTATGGATCTAGATTCCACGCCTTGAAGCAGAGCCGAGGACAGCAAGGCATAGGAATCTCTGCTGCGGTGCTCTACTCCCAGCTCACCAGCGGCAAGCCCACCAAGGTGATATCCAAGATAACTCCTGGGAGAAACGCCCACTTCTGCGACCTCATGATAAATACCGCCCAGAATGAGCCAGAGATTCTGGCAGAGGACGATATCGATTGGGAGAGGCCTAGAGGCACCAGGGTGGAGCTAGAGATGGAGGGCTCCTACGTCAGGAGTCGCAGACAGTCGGTCTACGGCTACCTGAAGAACGTGGCCATAGTCAATCCTCACGCCAGGATAACCCTAGTTGAGCCTGATGGGAACACTGAAACCTTCGAGAGGGCGACAGATGCCATGCCCAAGAAGGCCTATGCCATCCAGCCTCACCCGGCGGGCATAGAGCTTGGTGAGCTGATGAAGCTCCTCCGGTACACCGATAAAAAGAAGCTGGGAAGATTTCTCAAAGAGACATTTTCAAGCATCGGGACCATTACCGCCCAGGAGCTCTGCAGCCTAGCTAAATTGGACCCCGAAAGGACTCCCCCAAGCCTCAGCCACGATGAATCCAAGAGGCTTCTTGCGGCCTTCAAGCAGGTTAAGGTGAAGTCCCCTCCTGTGGATTGCCTCTCCCCCATAGGCGAGGCCCTAGTCAGGGCCGGACTGGAGAAGGAGTACAGTCTGGATTTCATAGCCACTGTCACCCGCCCGGTCTCCGTTTTCTCAGGTAATCCCTTCCTGGTGGAGATAGGCCTAGGTTATGGCGGAGGGCTGGAGAAGGAGGGAAGGGTTGAGATCCTCAGATTTGCCAACCGAGTTCCCCTGGTCTACCAGCAGGGAGCCTGCGCCGTCACCCACGCCGTGGAGGGCATGTCCTGGAAGAACTACTCACTGACCCAGCCCACGGGAAGTGGGGTTCCCGTAGGTCCTGCGATCCTCCTGGTCCACTTAGCATCAACCAACATCCCCTTCACCTCCGAGTCCAAGGATGCCATCGCCGACATGCCAGAGATCCTGGAGGAGATCGACCTAGGGCTCAAGGATGTGGCAAGAAAGCTCCGAAGGTACCTATCCAGGCAAAGCGTCCTCTCCGAGCACCGGGAAAAAGAAGAGATCATCATGAAGATACTGCCCAGGATCGCCAAAAAGCTCTCCGATATCCTTGAGGAGCCTGAGCCTGATATCTCCCCTGTGGTGGCCAAGATCATGGGTAATCTCCTCATAAAGCGGTCTTTTAAGCAGGAGGACGGCCTAACCTGGGTCACGCTCCAAGTGGAGAACAACAGCGAGGTCATCAGGTCCTTCAAGATCCATGATGTTTTGCCCTGCGAGGCCTCATCGGTGGCGCCTGCTGCCAAAGCAGTGCCCATAGGCAATGGCTATGATTACCACTGGAAGCTTTCCCTAGGGCCGGGTGAGAGGACGGATCTGAGCTACAGGGTGAGGTCCGAGGGAGTGACCTTTTCAGAGCCGGTGATAGAGGGCCTGGAGACCGAGGTCGTCACCGGGGCCAGGGTGATTTAGTTGGAGAAGGATTCAATCACCAAGGATAAGCTCATGGGCATGGCCAAGGCCCTCTACGGTCAGTTCCAGGAGGGCATAATTCCCTACCTGGCCCTGCCATCCAGGACCAAGGGAAATATCGAATACAGCTCCAAGGAAGACGTCTGGGTCTACGGCGACCAGGAGACCTTGAGATCGGTCAAGACCGTCAGGGGGGCAAAAAGCCTCCTCAAGACCGTCCACCTAGTAGAGCTATTGATAAAGGAGCACCTGGCCAACAACCGGGGCTCCACCCTCAGGGAGATTTACTATATCTCAGAGAACTGGGACATAGCCAAGTTCCCCGAGCAGGCCGAGAGCGATCGCCTTATAGAAGACTTAGAGATCATCACCGGCCTTCAGAGAGAAAACTTCCACGTCAGGCCAGAGGAGGACGGGGCTGCCATCTTTGGCCCCCTTAGGATTCAGGAGCAGACCCGCCGGGGAGATAGGAAGATGCACTGCCAGGAGGACGTGGGGGAGGCAGGCTACCAGATTCCCTTCAACGTGGACAGCGTGAAGTTTCTGAGCCACGATGCCAAGATGGTCATGGCCATAGAGACGGGTGGAATGTACGCGAGGCTCATTGAGAACGGCTTTGATGACGAGTTCGATGCCATCCTAGTCCACCTCAAAGGCCAGCCGGCCAGGTCCACCCGCAGAATTATAAGACGCCTTAATATGGAGCTGAACCTTCCAGTTGCAGTGTTCACCGATGGCGATCCGTGGTCCTACAGGATCTTTGCCAGCGTGGCCTATGGGGCCATAAAGAGCGCCCATCTATCCGAACAGCTGGCGACGCCGTCGGCCAAGTTCCTGGGAGTCCAGCCTGCCGATATAGTGAAGTACGATCTTTCCACGGATAAGCTCACGGATAAGGATATTCACGCCCTGAGAAGCGAGCTTACCGACCCGCGGTTCGATACCGAGTACTGGCGGGGGCAGATACAGCTCCAGCTGGACATGAAGAGGAAGGCTGAGCAGCAGGCCTTCGCAGGGAAAGGCCTGGACTACGTGACCAAGACCTATCTGCCTGAGAGGCTCTCTGAGCTTGGGATAATCTAAGCTAGTATATGGTAACATTAATTATGGATCATAAAGTAATACCTATGGAGTTTTTCTTTGGAGTTAGTTTTACCGAACTGCCATTGGACCATAGCTTTAGACCTATTCCGTTCTTTTTCCCAGGCAGTAACCTCTTTGGCACGGGTTTTCATATCCCCTATCCTGCGGTTCAGGCATTGTCTAGAGAAGGCAAATAGTCCAATTTCTACCATATTAGGCCAACCGCCCTTTTTTGGAGTAAAGTGATATTCAAACTTCTTGGCAAGTTCAAAAGCTCCACCAGGCGAAAATGCTTCATAAAATGAGCTAACAGAGTGAGTATTGAGGTTATCCTAAACAACTTTAATGGATTTATATAACGTCGTGGTAGTATTCTCAATGCATAAGCCACAATTCTTAAACTAATTCTGGTTGTGAGTGCACCTAACATATTAAGGATAATTTAGTATTGATTTAAAAAGAATCAAAGGATAATGTATATTTCGAATGTTAAAGTGCTGGGACACAAGGATTTACGATATCAACCGCCTTTTAGAAGTGTACGATTCATTATCGCTAAATCCAGAACCAATGGATATTCCGAGACCCAAAGTTCACGATCTAGACGTGATAATAAAAGCACTCATCACAAAATAGTTTGAAGGTCTTTAGTTAAGATCTGCTGAACTAAGAACTCAAGAGGTATTAGGTGTAAGACTAAATCATGCGATTTTACATTTTTGGTAAAAGGAATTATCTAACCCGATCAAAGAGATCCTAAATAGAGTTCTCGCAAATTTAGAGTAAATAGAATACTCTGAAACATTTGTTGATTCTACGATGTTTACCAATAAAAAAGAAAAGAATTAAA
>CAZKWM010000163.1:0-5545 GCA_964556405.1 uncultured Methanotrichaceae archaeon
GGGCCTGGAGAAGGCTTATTGGCTACGTCTCCCAGGACACCTTCCTCTTTAACGATACCGTCAGAGCCAACCTCCTCTGGGCCTGCCCCGATGCCATGGAGGAGGAGATGACCGAGGCCTTAAGGCTTGCTGCGGCTGATAAGTTCGTGACAAGGCTTCCCCAGGGCATAGACACCATCCTGTGAGACAGGGGTGTTCGCCACTCAGGAGGTGAAAGGCAGCGCCTGGTCCTGGCCCGGACGATTCTCCGCAAGCCCTCCCTCATCATCCTAGACGAGGCCACCAGCAACCTGGACTCGGAGAGCGAGAAGAGGATCCAGGTAGCGGTTGAGGGACTCCACGACAAGCTCACTAGCTTCGTCATTACCCACAGGCTCTCCACCCACCATAACGCCGATGTCATTTACGTCCTGGAATGGGGAAAGATAGTCGAGAGCGGGGGTTGGGATGAGCTTCTGGCCTTGAAGGGATGATTCTTCGATCTCTGTGTAACTCAGGGGATGGAGGATTCTTTAGAATCTAATTTGGGATCAAAACCTCTGCCGAAGGAATCTGCGGATTCTATTCCAAATGAATCTAAGCCTAAATTCGAACCTAATCCGAAGGAAACACTGACAAAGGCATCTACAAAGGCATCTATGACAAGTCCAGGCGGCCTTAGATCCGTAAGCTGCCAGATAGGGAAGATCAAGGAAAAAGACATGGCATAACCTTCATATTCCCCTTCGAAAAAGCCCCCCATCATGAGCTATCTTCAGGAGATACAGAGGCGCGGCAGAGATGCCAATCCCATCTTCGTCTTGATGGGCATCGATGTCGTCTCCTTCGGTAATGGCCAGGCAGAGCTGTCCATGGAGGTGAGGCCCGATATGATGAACGGCGCCGGATGGATGCAGGGAGGCATCTTCTTATGCCTCTGCGACGAGGCCATGGCCCTGGCTCTCTTCACTGCCCTGGATGAGGGTCAGAGAATTGCCACCATCTCTGAGAGCACCTCCTTTCTCCAGGGCGTCCAGAAAGGGAAGATCAAGGCATTCGGACGAGTAATAAGGAACGGCAGGCGCGTTGCTTTCACCGAGGGATGGGCAGCGGATAGCGAAGGCACGGTGCTCTCCCGTACCTCGGCATCTTTTGCCGTTTTCTAAAAATTTTTTGAGAATCCAAAGAATAGAGTTGGATTGGTCAGATACTAACCAGTCAGATACTGAACTCATAAGCTCCCCTCCATAGGTCTCCCAAGTGCCAGCTATGATAGGGAAATCTTTCCCTAGCACCAGGTACCGCTGCTCCCAGAGCATAAAAAAGGGGCATAAAGTGATCCGGCCTGGGATGGGCGCTCTCAGGATAAGGTGCCAGATGCCGGTAATTTACTCAACCATCTCTATCTCCCTGAGTTACGGCATCCGTGAGCCAGTTACTTAACTCTATAGCCAACTTATCCGCAGCCGCACCCGGAGCCAGAGGGCATATCCCAGGGGATGGATTGCACCTCCTGCTGCCCGATATAAGAACTCCTTACTGCCAGAGATCTGATACCGCCCTGCCAAGGAAAAAACGCTCTGCCGGATACAGGCTGTGCTATATGGAGAGCTGAACTATGGGCACCTCAGCCTTTGGATACATGAGCATCATGGGCACCCAGGCACCGTGATCAAGGCCGCGCCGATGGTCTATATTGCAGTCTATGCCGGCGCTTTGTGATAGGGCAGCCACTCGTTTCGCCAGCGCAGAAGAGCCCTGGGCCGGGTATTTTATCTTGTAAAGCTCCGAAGGAAATCCATAGAAGTCGTGGATGGTTTCAGGTTCTTCTGCTGCATTGGCCGCAGGTCTGGATGTCTCCCAACGAGCTGCTATGCACAATACTGCCTTTACATCTGGTTATTGATTCCCAAGATTTGCTAAAAATCCCAGGCAGGGATCTTTTCCAGGGGCAAGGTAGGGGCGCCGTGGAAAATAAATAGGGAGGGCAGGGGTTCTTTGCTCACGGAGGTCCTCTTAGAACTGTCTTCAATATCAATCCTCCTGGATTTGGAGTATCATAGATATCTTCATGGGTATAGATTGTCACATTAGTTATCATGTTGGTTATCACATCAGCGCTGGGATCTCCCATGAGATGGTGAAATATCCCTAGCTCTCATCTCCCTCAGTTCGTCTATGTTCAAGGGGTTCAAAGGCTTGCAGATTATCTCATTGACCCTCAGATTCCTTATGTGCTGGGTGGATGCCGCCTGCATCACCAGGGCTGTGTCAGAACCCTTGCCGGTTCCTGCCACTGCTATTATCTTCTCACCCCTCTCCAGAAGGCCCGCGTCCGTGGTCATGAGGACTATCTCGAAGCAGACCTTGACCCCCTGGGAGAAGCAGCGCAGAAGGTTGGCCATAACTGTTGGAACCGAAGTCCCATACATATCATCGGTGTGGAAGAGCATGGTGCCAAAATGGACCTGGTGGCCGGAAGCCCTCAGAGTCTCTACCAGCTCCTGGGGGAAAGGATTCTTATCTCTGAGGAGGTCGTACTGGTGTGGAACAACGATGAGATTGACATCCTGACCTTTGAAGAATTCCATGGCCTTCCTGGCCGTGGCGCCGGTGGTGGAGGCCAGCACCAGCTTTTTAACTCCCAAGGATTTGAGCTGCTCCTGAACCAATCTGAAGGTGGCATCGGTATTTTCAGGGCTGAGGCCATCGAAGTAGACTACCTTCCTCTCCATAGCATATCTCCTTTACTACTACCATGTGATTATATGGTGAACTACCCTCCACTAAAGGGAGAGGGCTTCATGTTTCATAGATTTGGCTTGCTTTGAAGCTTCAAAGTAGGGGTCGAATCTCCTCTGGGCTGATATCTCTCACAGACCAAGAGTTGAAACTATGTATTCTTTATAAATTTTCCGGGCAGCTTCCGTCTCCTGGCAGATCGCATAAGTATTCTGAATCTCGAGCTTCCGCTCGTTTGCTTCAGCTGACAGACGTGGTCCTTCTCCGATCTCGGCTAGCAGTTTTATATCAAACAAGATTTCCCGGACCCGTTTACACCTCTTTGGGCATTCCAAGCACTGTTTTATGTCGATGTTCATGTCTGTCATCAATATATTCTTTATCTCTCGCATCTATATAGGCCTGTGCAATAATTTTTATATAGACTACTGACAACATGAGATAGATGCCCAACGGCAACATCTAAATGTCTTGAATGTTAATTATATGAGGAGGTTGAGTAGATGACCGTATATGAGCTTGATGATGGCTACATAGCGGATACTTCCAGTGCCCTGAACCACTGGGAAGTGGCAACTTGCTGGAACGGTCGTGACAATATCTCTAAAATAGTTGAGACTTGGGATGCAGTCTCTTCGGAAAACCGATGAAATCCCTGCCATTCATGGTGGGGAGCATTCACGCTTTGTGCCCAGATTTACCTTCAGCTAGTGTGACTTCCCCTAAATCAGCTTCATATCCATCTTATCTTTAGCCCTTTCATACATTTTCCTGTCCAGGGTCAGGAGCAGAACTTGCTATTTTTCTGCCAGCGCAATGAATAGAGGATCGTAGAAGGTTGTCTTCGTTTCTATAGAGATCTCATAGGCCTCTAACGCCAAATCCTCAAATGGTATGACATCACAAGCCTCGAAGATAAAGCTCATGCATTTCTGTAAGGCCCTCTTCGTCAACTACTTATTCGCATCAGATAGCGCCACTCTTTTCCATGCGACATTGCCCACCTCGGCAAAAGCTAGTTCTAGGGTGATCATATCGGACTCTGTAGCAGCTTTCAGGGCTCGTTCTGAAGCTTCCTCTTTGAAGAACATAGCTGCGATGGCGCAGGAATCAAGTGCCATTTTACCTGGCATCTCTGTCCTCCCGTATCATCTCTGCTGCGCTGATTTCACTCGGCACTTGTTGCTTCCAAAGCTCCTGAGCCTCGGCAAGAAGCCTCTGTTTCTTCTTCTCCCGTACCAATTTCTCCACAGCCTGCCTGATCTCGGCCTGCCAGTTGACGTCGTTCATCTCATCCATCATTTTGTGTATACGGCCGTCCAACCTTATGCTGTATACTTCAGTTGGCATGGACTCATTTGTTTACAAAAATGGTATATAGGTTCAATCTTTACAGAGGGAGTTGACATGCCAAAGGATAGCGATTGATCCGCAAGCTCTCTCTAATTATAGAGTGGTGGTTACCATCTACTTAAAAATAATAATACTTCCATCAATAATTTATTAGTTATCTCTTCTCATCACATTCACTCTTAAATCCCTGTAAATATGGCTGCCTGTTATTTGTTTCCGGCCAAGCTTCTTATCCTCATAGGTCCTATGGTCAGGTCATGGCAGGGATCATTGTAGATATAAAGGCCCAGGAACTCCAGGCTGCTAAGGAGATTCTGGGCGAGGTCTTCTGTGCTGGCCCGCAAGACGTGGATGAGATGATCCAGGCCAGGATAGGAGAGTTGAGAAGGCGTTATTGACCCAGTGAGTATCCCACAACTCAGTTCTCTCTCATATCTTTTGCCCCACTAAATGTGGAGTATCAAGGCATAGCGGTATGGCGGGGTACGGGAAACTATATAAGAAGGTTATATGCCGCCTATCGGCGCCAGCGTCTTGAGAAAGGCATATTGCTCTGCGTCCGGCACATGGGACATCTGTGCTTGAGGAATATGACTACACCTACAACCGCCGCCAACACTATCAATTTTTTAAACCACATATCAATCCACCAGCTGTGCTATTCTAGACTAAATACTGTCTCGAAATTATTTAAGAATTTGCTTTAGAAGAAGGCAGAGCCAAGAGTTTTCCCCCAGATAGGGTTATATCTTCGGCATGGGGCTAATTAAGCGGCATGCAACACCTCTTTGGCCCCGTCCTCTCCCGCAGACTTGGCCTCTCCATGGGCGTAGACCTTCTGCCCTACAAGACCTGCAACATGGACTGCATTTACTGCGAACTTGGCTGCAACAGAAAACTGACCACTGAGAGGGCAAGCTACTTCTCCCCGGAGAGGGTTCTGGCCGAGATCAGATCCAGGGCCGACGAGGGCTTCGATTACCTGACCTTTGCCGGTTCGGGCGAGCCTACCCTCAGCTCAGACCTGGGGCAGATCCTGAGGGAGGCCAAAAAGATAGTGGACTCACCTCTGGTGGTGATCACCAACAGCTCACTCCTCACTAGCAAGGAGGTGCGGAATGAGATTTCGGAGGCCGATGCTGTGCTTCCCTCCCTGGATGCTGCAACTCCGAAGGCCTTCCAGGCCATCAACAGGCCAGCAAAAAGCCTGAGAATTGAGAAGATCATAGAGGGCTTGAGGGCCTTAAGACAGGAGTATAGGGGAGAGATCTGGCTTGAAGTCATGCTGGTGGAAGACGTAAACGACGACGATATAGAGGCCATAGCAAGGGCTGCCAGGTCCATTGGCCCAGACCGAGTCCAGCTCAACACCGTGGTAAGGCCCCCTGCCGAGCCCGTTTCACCTTTGAGCGAGGAGAGGATGCTGGAGGTTTTGAACTACTTCAATGATGCCGAGCTTATACCCGATTGG